>RFJA01000233.1 GCA_003695065.1 Alphaproteobacteria bacterium | reverse complement strand
CCGCAATGGCCGCACCATCCGGGTCATAATGCAGCGGCGCGTCTGCGTGAGCCCCGGTATGGGTGGACAGGGTCAGCCGGGCCACGTTGACCGGGCAGTCGGCGCCGATCTGCCACGTCCGCTCTGCCCGGAAGGCAGTGTCACCCGGCCATACCGAAATGGCGGGGGACAGGGTCGGCGATATGTCCCAGATTTTTCGCATGGATTCTCTAGAGTGCGGTACGCACCGACCACAGTTCCGGGAAGAATTTCAGATTCAGCGCTTTTACCAGGTAACCGACGCCGGCGGTGCCCCCGGTGCCCCGTTTGCGGCCGATGATCCGTTCTACCGTCTTCAGATGACTGAACCGCCACTGTTGGAAGTGGTATTCCACATCCACCAGTTTCTCGGCGAGTTCGTATAAATCCCAGTATTTTTCCACATTGCCGTAGATTTCGGCCCACGCAGCTTCCACCGCGTCGTTCGGGACATAGGGGGCCGCCCAATCACGATCACGGTGGGAGGCCGGAATGTCGAACCCGCGCTTCCACAAAAGCCGGAGCGTCTCGTCATAAAAACTAGGTGCGTTCAGAGTCTCCTTGAGCGCTCCATAGACGTCCGGGTTTGCGCGGTGGACTTCGATCATGGCTGCGTTCTTGTTGCCCAGCATGAACTCCAGCGTGCGGTATTGGTATGACTGGAAGCCGGAGCTTTCCCCCAACTGATCCCTGAACTTCAGATAGTCGGCGGGGGTCATGGTGCTCAGGACCTCCCAACCCTGAATCAGTTGATGCTGGATGCGAGAAACCCGCGAGAGCATCTTGAAGGCCGGGCGAAGCTCGTCCCTGCGGACCTGTTCGACAGCCGCCGTCAGTTCATGGATCGAGAGTTTGAGCCACAACTCCGACACCTGATGGATGATGATGAACAGCATCTCGTCATGGTGATCGGTCCGGGGATGCTGGGCATTGAGCACGCCGGACAGGCCCAGATACTCGCCGTAGCTCAGGTCCTGGTCCCAGTGAATATCCTCGCCGGCCAGGGAAACAGCCGTACTTTCGCTTCTGTCTGAATTCATGACTTGCCTCGCTCTTCGGCCAGACCGGTGGGGTCCGCGACTCTTCAACCCATAATAGGCTTGTCATAAAAATGAGAAAAATTCATAATTTTCAGGAATAATATTAGAGAAATTCATATATGGTTCGACTTGAACTCAGACATCTCGAAATGATCCGGGCGATCGCACGGGGGGGCAGCGTCTCGGCGGCGGCCGAACAGCTCGGGGTTAGCCAGTCTGCGCTGAGTCACCGCATCCGGGAAGCCGAGCGTCGCCTCGGGCTGGCGCTGTTCTTTCGGGAAAACCGCCGCCTTGTACTGACATCGGCCGGGAAAAGGGTGATGCAGGCTGCCGAGGTCGCCCTTGGCGAAGTGGAGCGGGCGGAGCTGGAGATTGAAAAGCTGGCGCGTGGGGTGCGCCATGTGGTCCGGCTTGGACTGGCCAATGACACGCCGGTGCACTGGTTGCCGCGGCTTTACCAGAGTCTGTTGCAGCGTGAGCCCGAGATCGATCTGGAGGTGGTCGCCGACACAGCGGTAGACCCTGCTGGCGGCCTTGAAGACAATCTGTTCGATTTGACCCTGATAGCGGGGCCGGTTGCAGCGCCCGGGTTGGACAGGCGCCCCTTGCGAAATGACCAGATGGTTGCAGTAGTGGCTGGCGATCATCCGCTGGCCCGCGCGCCCATACTGACATCCCGTCAGTTTGCCGACGTGGTTTATATCACCCGCCACACCCTGCCCGAGCGGGGCCGTGAATATGAGCTATTCTTTCGCCGCCATGACATGTTGCCGGCGCGTGTCATCCAGGCGGGCACACTTGGTGCTGTGCTGGAACTGGTCGCGGCGGGTGTCGGTGTGACCATCCTGCCGCGCTGGGCGGTGGCTTCCCATCGGCGTGGTTCGGGTCTGGTGGATCGTCCGCTGGGACCGGACCCGATAGCGATTGAGTGGAGTCTTCTAATGCGAGAGAAAGAGCTCTCGGATAGTGCCGTCTCCCGGGTCGCGAATCTGCTGGAGGGGGTGGTCAGAGAGTGATGGCGCGCATCGCATCGGTGGCTTCCACCAAGTGATGCACCAATGCCGGTTCGCTTGCCGCATGTCCAGCCAATGGGGCCAGTTCAAGTCTTGCCTTGGGCCATCGTGCTACAAGTTCAACGGCCGTGTAGGGCGGCGTGATCATGTCATATCGTCCCTGGACGATGATTGCCGGAAGGTCCCGAATGATCGTGACGTCTCTGAGAATCTGGTCATCCCGAGGCAAGAAACAACCATTGGTGAAGTAGTGTGTCTCCAGGCGTGCCAACGCCAACGCCTGATCCGGGTCAAGGTCTTCGCATTCACCGGGGTCGTGGGAAAGGTGCAAAAGCGCCGATTCCCAGCGGCACCAGTTGAGCGCCGCTTCCAGCCTCTGGTCTTCGTCCGGCCCCACGAGGCGGCGGTAATAGGCGCGCACCAGATCGTTGCGTTCGACGTCCGGAATATAGCGGGACAACTGTGCCCATTCGTCAGGAAAGAACCGGGCGGCCCCGCCGCCGAACAGCCAGTCGATTTCTTGCCGGCGGCCCAGAAAGACGCTGCGCAATACCAGTGAAGCCACCCGATCGCGATAGCGCTGGGCGTAGGCAAGCGCCAGCATGCTGCCCCAGGACCCCCCGAACAGATGCCAGCGCTCAATGTCGAGTGTTTCCCGCAGTTGCTCCAGGTCATCGAGAATATGCCAGGTGGTATTGGCCTCGATCCGACCGAGCGGCGTGCTTTTTCCGCAACCACGCTGGTCGAACAGGATGATCCGGTAATGGTCCGGATCGAAAAAGCGACGAAAATTGGGGTGAGTGGCCCCGCCGGGACCACCATGCAGATAAATCACCGGTGCGCCGTCGGGGTTGCCGGATTCCTCCACGTAAAGTTCGTGGCCGTTGCCGACAACCAGACACAGGTTCCGATAGGGCGCAATTTCGGGATAAAGACTGCGAAAGCCGTTAGTCATCCGTGGCGAAACGCTCCCCGTCTGTTGGCGAGCGGTGAACATGCTCGCGACTGGTCATGCGTTCACGGTGCATCACGTAAAGACCACTTGCAACAATAATTGCCGCGCCTACTCCCGTCCAGACATCTGGCAACTGGTCGAACAGCAGGTAGCCGAAAATTACGGCCCAGATCAGATTAGTGTAGTTGAATGGAGCGAGAACCCGGGCTGGTGCCGCGCTCCAGGCGCGAACAACGGCATATTGGCCGAGAGCACCCACGACTCCGAGCGAGACAAGGGCCAACCAGTCGACCGGCTCCGGCCAGACCCAGTCGAAGGGCGCCACCAGACTCGCGACGATGGCACCGCCCACCGCCGAATAGGCGAGCGAGGTGAGGGGTTGGTCGTGGGGCGCCAGATAGCGCGTCAGCACCTGATAGCCGCCATAGCAGACAGCCGCCATGACAGGGAAGATTGCGGCCCAGTGGAGAACGCCAAGTCCCGGACGGATCACGATGAGCGCCCCAACGAGCCCACATCCGACTCCCACCCAACGCTGAAGGCTGGCTTGCTCACCGAGGATCGGTACAGCAAGTGCAACGGTGAGCAACGGTCCCAGCGTCAGGATCGCCGTGGCCTCGGCCAGGGGCAAGAATTTCAAACCGCTGAAATAGAAAAAGGTGGCCGCGAAAATCATGGTTGAGCGCGCCACCTGTAGTCCCAGGTGCTTCGTCCTGAAGACGTTGCCGCGCGGGACAATCAGGACGGCCACAAGCAGCGCGTGAAAGAAGTACCGCGCCCAGACGAGCTGAAGCGGCGGAAAGCTGGCGCTCATCACCTTCGCGAGGCTGTCGAGGGAGACGAACAGGAACATGGTCAGCAACATCCATAAGATGCCTGCCAGGTGATTGTCGGGGGCGGGACCGGATTGGTGGGCGGACGAAGACAGTGGCTGGACTCCTTGCTCGATGGTCTTTTTTCGTTGGCCGTTGCGCGGGCACAATACTGTCTTTGTGCCCGGTCAATCCAGTAGCAAAAAGAATGGTTTTGAGCGCCTGTCAGCGCCAATTTTGTTGATCAAGCGCGGCGGCGATCAGGTAAGCCGTATTCTCGCAGGCAATGCGGACCTCCCAGTCACCGAAACAGGAAAATTCCAGCAATTGATCGAGTGCGCCCAACAATTCGCTCCGCCCCCCGTTGCGGGACAGAAGCCGGTCAATGGCCTCGCGCGTGCGCGACTTGCCTTGTCCCCAGTAGATGACGAGCAGGATGTCTGCGGCATTGACGTTGAGCGCCAGACGGATCCCGCGGCGCAGGGCGGGAGAACCCGCATAGGCCGTGGAATAGTCTTCAAGCTCGGCACGCGATCTCAGATACATGATGGTTTCCGGTTGCCTCAAAGAGCGCTGCATGGCCGCCCCATCTCTGCTGTAGACGTGGGGCTTCACCGCCTTGTGAACCTCTGCTCTTGTCTGGCAGGGCGGCCTGCGGCTATCGTTTCGGCACATGTTCGAGCGGGTGCTACGCGGGCGGGAGCGATGGATTTCGACGAACAGTCCTGGATTTTTGACGCCAAGTTGGCGCCCCCGGCGCCGTTGGTGTCGCTGGTTGAGCGGCCGGATTTGATCGGGGCGCTGGAGTGCGCCACGGAAGCCCGGTTGACATTGGTGGTCTCGCCACCCGGGTTCGGCAAGACGACCCTTTTGACGCAGTGGGTGGATATTGTTCGCTCCAGCGGCCGAACGGCCGGGTGGGTCGCCATGGATGAAGGCGACAGCGATCCCATGCAGTTGCTAGCCTGCATGATTCTGGCGCTTGCCCGCGCGGGAGCGGACATGGGCGAGCTTGAAAAGACCGCCAAACAGGAACTGGCTGAAGTGCCGCTGTCGGCGGCGCTTGCCGCGTTTATGGTGAAGATGGGGCAGCTCTCCGGACCGGTCGTTCTTATCCTTGACGATTTTCACCGTGGTCAGTCGGCCGAACTGAATGCTTTCATGGACTTGCTGCTACAGCGGGCACCACGGAATTTTCATCTGGTCATCGCCAGTCGGGAACGGCCGACGCTCACTCTTACCAGTTTGCGCGCCCAGGGGCTGGTACGGGAAATCGGCCCGGACGCGATGAAATTCAGCGCCGCCGAAGCCCGTCGCATTTTTGGTGACATGATCAACGATACCGAAGCCGACCGTCTGGTTGCCCGCACCGAAGGGTGGGCGGTGGCGTTGCAACTGGCGCGTCTCTGGCTTGTCGACGACACCAGCCGGGTCGAAGCCATCGAGCAGTTCTCCGGGCGCAACGCCGATGTGGCGGATTATCTTACCGAACAGGTCTTCAGCACCCTGGACCCCGACCTCCAGGATTTCCTGCTCGATACCTCGATTCTGGAGCGGGTCAGCGGCGATCTCGCCAACGCCGTCACCGGGCGTGGCGACTGTTGGGAGCTCCTGGTGCGCCTCGAACGGCTCAATGTGCTGTTGATCCCGCTGGACGCGGAGCGGCGATGGTTTCGCTATCATCTGCTGTTCCGCGACTTTCTTGAAGACCAGCTTCAAAGGCGCCGGCCGCAAAGAGTGGCGCATTTGCACCGGGCCGCATCCGACTGGTTTGCGCGCGAGGGCCTGGTTGTGGAAGCGGCGCGCCACGCGGGCCTCGCCGGTGACAACGAACGTGTCGCCGAGATCATCGAGGATGCCGGTGGCTGGCAGTTGATCATTTTCGGCGGGGTTGGACGGGCCCGCTCACTGCTTCGCAACCTGCCACATGACCTTCTCCTGGATTATCCGGCGATCGGTCTGGCGCGCGTATACCTTTACGTCAAGGACGGGGATCTCAGACAGGCGCACGCGCTCTACGAGGCGATCAGAACCCGTACCGACGATTTCAAGGCGGTGGTGCGAAAGGCCGACCGGGTGCGGCGCGACGCCTGGGTGATCAAGCTGCTTCTGGAAGGGTATGAAGACAAGTGGACCTCGCCAAAGGATGTGGAGCGTCTGCAAGATTATGCGCGCGAACTGGCGCCTGACGACGACATCGGACAGGGTTTTATCTATGAGGCACGCTGTGTCGCCAATCTCAGAATCGGTGCAGTGGAGGAGGTGCCGGACCTGGCGGTGAATGCAATCCGTCATATGCGGGCGGCGGGGTCGGTTCCGGGCCTCAACTATGCCCGCTTTCACAAGGGCCTGGGAGAAATGTTCAAGGGGCGTCTGGGAGCGGCGGAAGCAACGCTTCAGGACGCACAGGCCACTGCCATCGAGAATTTCGGACAGGAAAGCACCCAAACGGCGATCATCGATGTCATCATGGCCAACGTGCTCTATTATCGGGATGAACTTGACGAAGCGCGCAGGCGCGTCGCCGGAAGTCTCGACTTTATCGAGGATCATGATGCGTGGTTCGATATTTTCGTTAGCGGATATGATACGGCGTCGTCGCTGGCCTTCCTCGACGGCGGTCTGGAAGCCGCGTTCGCGGTCCTGAAACGGGGTGAAGAAACAGTACGTCGCCGGGGCCTGGACAATCTGGAAGTGTTTTTGACCGGCAAGCGCCTGCGATTTCTTGTGCGGGCCGGGAATATATCCCAAGCGGCAGAACTGGCCCGTTCGCTCGACTTTCCGTTTCGCCTTGGCGCCTGGCGCGACCAGCCGCAACGCTGGCGCGCCCATCATGAGATGGGCATCGCGCTAGCCAAATTTCATCTGGCTCAGGGTAGCCCGTCCCAGGCCAGGGAAGTCATCGATGATCTCAAGGCGGCCGCGCGCAGCGGGGGGCGGTGGCTACACTGGGCCGAGGCGTCTATCATGGAGGCGCTGGTGGCACGGTTTTCCGGTCAGTCTGACATGGCGTTCGAGGCGCTTGTCGCGGCCTTGGATATTGTCATGCCCGAGCGTGCCTCCCGCCTGTTCCGGGATGAGGGTGCGGCGATGGAAACCCTCCTGCGTCAGACCTTGCGGACTCATCGTGATGCACTGGTGGTCCGCAGCCTCCATCATAGTTTTCTCAACCGGCTGATTGCAGATTTCGAGGCCGAACGCGCGGCCAGCGGGCAGGATGGGGCGGATGCCGTGCTCAGTCCGCGCGAACTGGAAGTGCTGACCGAACTTGCCCAGGGCTACTCCAACAAGCAGATCGCCCGTGCGCTCGACATGACCGAAAACACCGTGAAGTTTCACCTCAAGAATATTTACGCCAAGCTTGGTGTCGACAAGCGGGGGCTGGCCGTGGTCGAAGCGCGCAACCGCAATCTGATCGCCTGACAGCCACTTTTTTTGAATGTTTCCATTTCCCTACTCTAACGGGTAGTTGGTGGTTTTCGTAACTTGGCAACCTACCCGATTTTCTGCCCGGCCACCCACCGCCCGCTTTGACTTTGCGTCCCGTCGATCCGACCCTTTCGGCATAAAGCAGGAACGTTGCTTGTAATCCGGGAGGGGTAATGCGTATCGGAGTTGACGTGGGTGGCACCAATACGGATGCCGTGATTATGGACGGCAACCGGGTTCTCGCTGCCACCAAGCAACCCACCACAGAGGACGTGAGCTCGGGTATCATCGCAGCCATTCGCGCGGTGCTTGACCAGTCCGGTATCGGGACCGATGCCATCGAAGTGGTCATGATCGGCACCACGCATTTTACCAACGCATTCGTTGAGGCAAAGCGTCTGTTGAACGTTGGGGTTTTGCGTTTGTCCCTGCCATCCGGCAGTGGAATCCCGCCGCTCAGCGACTGGCCAGAGCGGCTTAGGAAGGCGGTTGGCGAGCATATCTACCAGGTTGCCGGCGGCTACCAGTACGACGGACGGCTCAATGCGCCGCTTGACGAAAAGGCCATTGCCGAGGCTGCACGCGACATGAAGGCAAGGGGCCTCAGGTCGGTGGCGATCTCGGGCGTGTTCAGTCATGTCAACGCGGCTCAGGAGGAGCGTGCTGCGGAGATTGTGCGCAACGAGATTCCGGACGTGGCGGTCACCCTGTCGCACAACATCGGCAGGCTTGGGCTGCTGGAGCGGGAAAACGCGGCCGTGATGAACGCATCGCTTGCCGAACTGGCGGTTGGCATCGTCTCGTCCTTCCGCAAGGCACTGGCTGGCCTCGAAATCGATGCCCCGTTCTTCATCAGCCAGAATGACGGAACGCTGATGAGCGCCGACTTCGTAGAGCAATATCCGGTGCTCACCTTTGCTTCGGGCCCCACCAACAGTATGCGTGGTGCGGCCTATCTGTCGGGCGCCAAAAACGCGATCGTTGCCGATATCGGCGGCACGACGACCGATTTTGGCGTGCTGTCCAACGGGTTTCCCCGGGAATCGTCGATCACCGTGGATATCGGCGGGGTGCGAACCAATTTCCGCATGCCCGATATTCTGGCGATCGGACTGGGGGGGGGGAGTCTTGTACGTCCCGGGGACCCGTTGACAGTCGGCCCCGATTCCGTCGGTTTTCGGTTGACCAGCGAAGCCGTCGTGTTTGGGGGCGACACCCTGACCACAAGCGATATTGCGGTTGCTGCCGGCCAGGTGGAAATGGGCGATCCGGGGCGGGTGGCCAACCTTGATCCGGCCTTGGTGGACAAAGGACTTGCAGAGATACACCGGATGATCGCCGAAGGCGTCGACCGGATGAAATCGAGCGCCAGCAATGTGCCGCTGATTCTGGTTGGTGGCGGTGCGGTTCTGGTATCGCGCCCCATAGCGGGGGCCAGCGAAGTGATCGTTCCCGATCACGCCGGGGTCGCCAATGCCATTGGTGCCGCCATTGCCCAGGTTGGGGGCGAGGTCGATCGGGTGTTTTCCTACGAGGAGCTGGGCCGCGACGGTGCGCTGGACCTGGCCAGAAAAGAAGCGATCGACCAGGCGGTGCAGGCCGGAGCCGTGGCTGACAGCGTCGAGATCGTGGATGTTGAGGAAGTGCCGCTTCAGTACGTTCCAGGTGGCGCGGTGCGCCTGCGCGTGCGCGCCGTGGGCAGCCTTGCCCTGTCCTCCGAAGCTACAGAAGTCTGAGGTGTATTGATGACCAGTATAACGATCGACGATATGGAGGATTTTGCCCGGGGCGCGGCGTTCCTGGGAACCGGCGGTGGCGGTGATCCCCATGCCGGCCGGCTGTTTGGCGAATCCATGATGCGCCGATATGGCGCGCCCGAGATCGTTGCTGTGGATGATGTGCCCGACCACGCCCACTGTTTCACCATCGCCATGATGGGGGCGCCCACGGTGATTCTGGAAAAGCTGTTCAATGGCGAGGATGCGGAGCTCGCGCTGAACAAGCTCGAAAAATACCTCGGCATCATGGCGGACTATATCGTTCCGGCCGAGATTGGCGGCATCAATTCGACGCTTCCGCTGGCCGTGGCAGCGCGACGGGGTCTGCCAGTGGTTGATGGTGATGGCATGGGCCGGGCGTTCCCGGAACTCCAGATGATCACCTACAACGTCTATGGTGTTCCGATTGCGCCAATGGCCATCGCCAACGACCACATGGAAGTGACCATCATCGAGACCGACGACGCCAAGTCGGCCGAGGACATCGGCCGCGCGGTCGCCATGCGCATGGGGCTGTCTGTGATGCTGTCGGCTTACCCCATGACCGGCGCTCAGCTCAAGAAATCGGCGGTGCGGGGTACCATGTCGCTGGCTTTGGGGATCGGCAGGGCAATCCGGAAGGGGCGCCAGGCGGGGGATCCGGTGGCGGCGCTTCTCGGTTATCTCCGGACCACCAAATACTACAAACACTGTGCCGAGCTCTTTGACGGCAAGGTTGTTGACCTGGTGCGCGAGACGACGCGCGGGTTTTCCATCGGGCGTTGCCTGTTCGAAGCGCTTGATGGCAGTGGCCGGCGTCTCGAAGTGACCTTCCAGAACGAGCATCTGATCGCCCGTGACGACAGCGGCGTGCGCGCCATGGTGCCGGATCTCATCTGCATGGTTGACCGCGAAACCGCCGAACCGATTACCGCCGAGACGCTGAAATATGGCCAGCGGCTCAAGGTCATCGGCGTCAGCGCGCCAGAAACCATGAGAACAAAAGAAGCCCTAGCCTGCTTCGGGCCGCAGGCTTTCGGCATTGACGAACCGTTCAGGCCCATTGAAGCCCTGATCCAGGATCGGTCGGGCTAACCGGAGGAAAAAGATGCAAAAGAGGTTTTACCATCAGCTTATCCTGGGGACGACTGCGCTTTCCCTTGCGGGGGCTTGGGGCGCTCCGGCGGCACTCGCCCAGAATGACGGCCTCAGATTGGAAGAGATCGTTGTGACCGCTCAGAAGCGCGAGGAAAGCCTTCAGGAGGTTCCGATCCAGGTCACCGCTTTTACGGCCCAGGGGATTGAGGACGCCGGCATTACCAATACCCAGGACTTTGTGAACCTGGTGCCCAACATGTCGCTGGATGACTCGTTCACCTACCTCAACACTTTCGTGGTTGTGCGGGGCGTTACCCAGATCAACAATGCCGACGCTCCGATTGCCATCGTCATAGACGGTGTGCCGCAGAACAACCAGAAACAGTTCAAGATGAACCTGTTCGATGTGGAGCGGATTGAGGTCCTCAAGGGGCCGCAGGGGGCCCTCTACGGCCGCAACGCCATCGGTGGCGCCGTGAACATCGTGACCAAGGCGCCGTCCAACCGGCTTGAGGGCTTTGCCAACGCGTCTTATGGCAATGGTGACGCACTGCGGTTCTCCGGGGGCATATCGGGACCCATTGTCGAAGACAAGGTCATGGCGCGTGTCGCGGCTTTCTATACCGAAGACAACGGCCGGATCGACAACACTTTCCTCGGCGACAATCCGGACTTTATTGACCATGATTATGGTATTCGTGGCCGGATCACGGTTGCCGCCAGCGAAAGTGTCGACCTTGATTTCCGCGCGTCCTATAGCGACTTCGATGCGGGGGGACTATATGACTCCGCTGTTTTCAGTGGCGACGCCAACGACTTCGTTGAGCCGCAGCAAAGCCTTCTCGGCCGCACGTTCGGCGATATTCTGGAGCTTTCCTTCAAGTTCGATGCGGACCTCCAGTTTGCCACGCTTACCGGCATCACCGGCTATACGGATCTGACCGAAAACAACCGCGGCGACCTTGATTTCTCCAATCCGGTGGACAAGCCCAACGGCTTTCTCGGGTTTGGGTTTCAGGCCGGGCAGGGGCAGGACCTGAGCGTTGAGTTGCTGAGCCAGGAATTGCGGCTGGTTTCGCCGGACGACCAGCGTCTGCGCTGGATCGTCGGTGCCTACTACATCCACACGGACCGGGCGCTGCGCACCCGCGCCTTCATTGATCTGGACGGGACTCTTGAGCAGATCGACAACGGGATCGTGATTGTCGACCTGCAGGAAGACAACAGCAACGATGCCTACGCTGTTTTTGGTCAGATCGATTTTGATATCACGGAGGCGCTAACCTTGTCGGGCGCGCTTCGCTATGACCGGGACGAACGCGAACAGACCGACCTGGTCTCTGGCGCGGTCAGGGACGAAAGTTTTGAGGCTATTCAGCCCAAACTCACGCTGACCTATCACCTGTCCGAGGACGCGTTGGCGTATGCTACCTACTCAACCGGGTTCCGGTCCGGTGGCTTCAATGCGCCGACCGTTTCGATTCCGGTCTTCGATGACGAATATCTGCAAAACTACGAACTGGGTTTCAAATCGAGCTGGGCCGACAACCGCGTGATTCTCAACGGCGCGGTCTATTTCTCCCAGGTTGACGACTTCCAGTTCTTCTTTGTGGACGTCAGTTCCGCATCCCAGGTGATCGCCAATATTGACGATGTGGAGATCTTTGGGGTGGAGCTCGAAGTTCAGGCGCTGGTCGCCGAAGGCCTGCAGGTGTTCGGGGCGGTCGGGACCACCGACAGTGAGATCCAGTCGATTACGGTGTTCCCGGGGAACGAGGGGAACAAGACCCCCAAAACCACCGATTGGACGCTGAACGCCGGTTTTCAGTACCGGGCACCGATCACCAACGGTTTCGACGGTTTCGTACGCGTCGATTATGAGCACCGGGGCAAGAAGTACTGGCAGGTGGACAATGCCGATGTCCAGGGGTCGATTGATCTCCTGAACGTGCGGGTCGGCGTCGAGAGCGAGATGTGGGGGCTCTATTTCTGGGGGCGCAACATCACCGACGAAGAGTATTACACCGACTTCAACCCCCGCGAGTTTTCCGGGCTCGATATCGACATCGGTTTCCTGGCGCAGCCGGCAACTTACGGAATCGAGGGGAAGATCCGGTTTTAATCCGGACATTATCGATCAGCCTGGCAAGGCCGCCCATTCGGGCGGCCTTCTTGTTTTCGGGTCCGGGGCCCTGGGGTCCGGACCCTAGCTGGCGCGGTTTTTCGCCTCGCTTTCCTGCATCCGCTGCAGTTGCTCGGGGGTGGCCTCGGTCTGGTATTTCTCCTTCCATCTGTCATAGGGCATGCCGTAGATAACTTCCCGGGCGGTCCCCTTGTCGAGCTCAATTCCCCGCTCGGCAGCCGCTTCCTGGTACCAGTTGGACAGGCAGTTGCGGCAGAACCCGGCAAGGCCCATCAGGTCGATGTTTTGCACGTCTGTGCGCTGGCGAAGGTGAGAGACGAGGCGGCGGAAGGCGGCGGCTTCGATCTCGGTGCGGGTGGCATCATCCATTGTAAGGCTCCTTAACTTCCATATCCGGGTTGTCATAGTAGCGCACGCTGGCGAGGTGAGGGAGGGCCAGGAGCTCGCTGATGATTTCCGTCAAAAGCCGCGCCCACTCGGCGACTCCTTCATCGTTTCCGATCAGGTCCTGACGCACTTCCAGCGTGGTCTGCGGAAGGCCGTGCGCGGCGCCGTGAATCGTCATGGTATGGAACAGCTCGCGGCCGGAATAGGGTTCGTTGTCTCCGACATGAATGCCGCGGGCGCGAAACGCGTCAAGAAACGCCTGGGCAAGTCGAGGGTCCCGGTCCCACAACAGACCCGCTTGCCATGGCCGCGGCGTTCCGTTCATGACCGGTGTGAAGCTGTGCATTGCAATGACCAGCGGCACCTCACCCCGGTCTTTCATCGTGGCGACCTGCCGAGCGACACTGTCGTGAAAGGGGCGATAGAAACGCGCGATTCGCCGGTCTCGTTCCGCTGCATCAATGCCCCGGTTTCCGGGAATGATCACGCCATCGCTTTGTTCGGGAATTAGTGTTTCCGAATCGAGCGCGCGATTGGGGTCGATCAGCAGGCGGGAAAAGCGGGCCAGCACCGCCGGCGCATCAAAGGCCTTTGACAGCGCGCGGGTCAGGTCGGCGGCGCCAATGTCCCAGGCGATATGACGTTCCAAATGCTTGTCATCAAGGCCGAGATTCTCGTAAGCCGCAGGAATTTCGTTGCTGGCATGATCACACACCAGAAGCAGGCGGCCTTTGCCCCGCGGGTTCAAAACTTCTACTGGCATATCAGTTGTTTGTCATAAAAGCGTGCGATAAGGTCAGCGACACCCGTCGCGGCGGACTCGGCCGCCGCCGATCGTCATCATCAACCGTGTTCGTCATAAACACATATTCGAGTCCTGTCCATGCGTCGTCAAAGAAGCACCCGTATCGTTGCCACGCTTGGTCCCGCCAGTGCGACCATTGAGCGGATTCGCGCCCTGCACAAGGCCGGAGCAGACGTGTTTCGCCTCAATATGAGCCATGGTTCGCACGATGACGTGGCGGCGCTCTACCAGGCCATTCGTGAAATGGAAAAAACCGCGACCTGGCCGGTGGGCGTGATGGTCGATCTGCAGGGGCCCAAGTTGCGCATCGGCCGGTTCGAGGAGGGAAGCGTGACGCTTCGGGAGGGGGCGGCATTCCGGCTCGATCTGGACAGTGCGCCGGGTTCGACCGAGCGCGTGCAACTGCCTCATCCAGAGATCATCTCGGTCCTCAAGCCAGGCCTCACGCTGCTCCTTGATGACGGGCGAATTCGGCTGCGGGTCGAAGATGTGGGCAGGGATCATGTGGCTACCAGGGTCGTCGTCGGCGGTAGGCTCAGCGACCGCAAGGGGGTCAATGTTCCCCATGCCATCCTGCCAGTCGAGGCGATGACCGAGAAGGATCGTATTGATCTTGAATTTGCGCTCGACCTTGGTGTCGACTGGGTGGCGTTGTCATTCGTTCAACGCCCCCAGGATGTACGCGATGCCCGCGACCTGGTGAATGGGCGGGCCGGGATCATCGCCAAGATCGAAAAGCCCGCCGCGATCGACTCCCTAGATGAAATTCTCGATCTGGCCGATGGGGTGATGGTGGCACGCGGCGATCTTGGGGTGGAGCTGCCGCTCGAAGAGGTCCCCGGACTGCAGAAACGCATTGTCCGCCGTGCCCGTGCCGCCGGCAAGACCGTGGTGGTGGCCACCCAGATGCTTGAATCGATGATTCGGGCGCCGATCCCGACCCGGGCCGAGGTTTCCGATGTGGCCAACGCGGTGTTTGACGGGGCCGACGCGGTCATGCTGTCGGGCGAGTCAGCGGTTGGCGACTTCCCCGAAGAGGCGGTGGGTGTCATGGATCGGGTGGCCCGTACGGTGGAAGACGATCCGCTTTACCTGGGCGCTGCCCAAAGCGACCTCACCATACCTGAGCCGACGACGGCGGATGCCATCTCCGCAGCGGCCCGTCAGGTGGCTGATACGGTCAATGCGTCGGCCATCGTGACCTACACCACCTCGGGCTCGACGGCGATTCGGGCCGCCCGGGAACGCCCCAAAAAGCCGGTTCTGGTGCTGACGCCCAACCTTCGCACGGCGCGCCGGCTGGCTCTGACCTGGGGGTTGCACTGCGTCCATACCGAGGACGCCCGATCCTTTCAGGACATGATCGACAAGGCCTGCCATTGGGCGCTCAGGACCGAGATGGTGGACGTGGGTGGGCGTATCGTCATCATGGCCGGGATGCCGTTCGGGTCGCCCGGCAAGACCAATACCCTGCGGATCGCCCGGGTGACGTCGCGCCACGCCAGATAGAGGACAGAAATCAAAAAACCGTGTCACTGGGACACGGTTTTCTGGACCCTTTCCGGGAAAGGGGATATCGCCGGTTCGGCGTCAGCCTTGGCGCGCCTTGAACCGCCGGTTGGTCTTGTTGATTACGTAAGTGCGCCCCTTGCGCCGGATCACACGGCAGTCGCGGTGACGTTTTTTAAGCGATTTCAAAGAGTTAACAATCTTCATCGGCCATCTCAACGCTGATGGGGCCAGCCTTCGACAAAGCGGGGCCCAACGAAAAATCTGCGCGAACATAGAAGGCCCGTTACGCCTTGTCAACCGCGCCTTTGGCGGTTGTGCGGTGTTTCCTCATATAGCGACAATTGCAGCGGAAATTATCAAAACGGTAACGGCTGTGGCGCACAATATGCCGAGGCCGGAAGGATGGCTCTCCGATTTGTGTTGCCAGGGGCGAAGGTGTGAACGAGAACTGGAACCGACTGAAACAACTGCATGACCGTGTGGCCGGATCGGCTCAGCCAGAGGCAAAGCCGGATGGAGAAGATCGCTTGGCCGGCGCTGCAGCCGCGGCGGTCGAGGAGGATCGCATACGAGAATCTCTGCCGCGGCAGGAGCCGGGGCCGATCGACCAGAACGCACGGACCTCTTATCCCGAACCCCATCGTGAACACGACCCGGTGGGTGCCGGTGACGCCGCGCCCGAATCGCCGGCGCGGGCGGCGTTCGCGTCTGCGGTGCGTTCCACCGTGGATCCCCGGGGCGAGATCGGCACCATTATTCAGGTTACCGGCGCGGCGGCGGTTGCGGTTTGTGACCCGACCGCCATGACCTGGGCCAATGACGATCCCGAGAGCGACTTCATGTCGGCTGGGCAGATCGGGTCCATCGTCAAGATCCGGGTCCCGACCGGCTATGTGTTTGCCACGGTGCGCAAGGTGCGCGCGGCGGAGAATCGGGCCTCCACCGCGAGTGCGAGCGAGTTTGAAAGCCACAAGGTCTATGTGGATCTCGATTTCATGGGGCACCAGAGCTTTGTCGAGGACGCCAACGGCTCTTCGTTCCGTCGGGGTATTGCCGAGTTCCCCATTCCGGGGGAAAAGGTGCTCATGGTCACGGGGCGCGAGATGGAAAGTATCTTCGCTTCGGCCGGTGTCGACCAGATCCAGGTGGGGACGGTCTATCCTCATCACATGACCCCGGCGATCATGCTGGCAGACCATCTTCTGTCCAAGCATTTCGCGATCCTTGGCAGTACCGGGACCGGCAAATCGTGCACGCTGGCCCTGGTGCTCCACCGCCTCATCGAAAAGCTGCCATCGGGTCATGTGATCCTGCTTGATCCTCATGACGAATATGGTCGTGCCTTCGGTCATCAGGCCGAACGGTTCAACACGGAAAATCTGCAACTTCCGTACTGGCTGATGAATTTCGAGGAGCACGTGGAGGTTTTCGTTGGTCGCAATACCGAAGGCCGGGAAGTGGAAGTGGATATTCTCAAGCGTTGCCTTCTGGCGGCGCGGACCAAGGATATCCGCAACCGCTCGCTGGCCCGGGTCACGGTTGATACGCCGGTGCCCTACAAGATCACCGAGCTGATCCAGATCATCGACAACGAGATGGGCCGGCTGGAAAAGCCGGAGCGGGTGTTGCCCTATCTGCGGCTCAAATCCAAGATCGACGAGTTGCGCAAGGACCAGCGCTACGGCTTCATGTTCTCGGGCCTGCTGCTCCATGACAATCTGGTCGACATCCTGGCGCGCCTGCTGCGCTTTCCGGTCTCGGGCAAGCCCATGTCCATTATCGACCTGTCGGCGGTTCCCAGCGATATCGTCGACGTGGTGGTCGGCGTGCTGTGTCGCGCGGTGTTCGACTTCGCGCTGTGGAGTCGGGGCGACAACGCCCGGCCCATCCTGCTGGTTTGTGAGGAAGCGCACCGCTATGTGCCAGGCGACGACAAGAGCCGCAACAATTCGGCCCGCAAGGGGATTGAGCGCATCGCCAAGGAAGGCCGCAAATATGGGGTGTCGCTGGGATTGGTGTCGCAGCGTCCGGCGGATCTTTCGGAGTCGGCGCTGTCCCAGTGCGGCACCATCATGGCCATGCGAATGAACAACGAGCGTGACCAGAGATTTGTCGAACATGTGCTGCCGGAAGGTGCCGACGGTTTCCTTGCCGCACTGCCCTCCCTGCAGAACCGCGAGGTGATCATTGTGGGCGAGGGGGTCAAGGCCCCCGTGCGGGCCCTGCTTGATATCCTGCCAGAGGAACGCCGGCCATCCAGTGACAGCCCCCAGTTCAGCCGGCATTGGCAAAACGAAGTGCACAGCTCGAAGATCGTCCAGGAAGTGGTTTCCGCCTGGCGAATGCGTGTCAGCTAGACCGGGAGCATGGCGCCCTGGGTTCGCTTTTAATTTTCATTAAGGTCTGCGTGCTATTTCTCCAGAACGCATGGACTTGCCTAAGCGAACGTAAGGGGTGACAGACATGGTACGAGAGGGTGCGCTGACCGGGGGAAACATCAAGCGCCTTTTTACAATCCGGAATTCTCTTTTTGCAATTTTGGGCGTTCTTGTCACGACCGTGGTCGTGTTCAGTATCTCTAACGCAATCAACGCCCTCCATCAGGGGGAGGAAGCCGAGCGCGTCGTTGCCGACAATCAGATTTCTTCGGCGTTTCTGGAGGCGGCCCGATACTGGTCGGTGGAACGCGGGGTGATGAACACCGCGCTGAATTTTCCCGACGCTGCCGACAGCTCGTTCCGCACCGAGATTGTTGACGCCCGCGCCAAGGCTGAAAAGGCCTACAAGCGGGGCCTTGAGGGTCTCCGGGATCGTCCGGACTTCCCGGGCAAGGCGGACCTGATCGCCGAAATCGAGGAAAAGCACGCCCAATATGAGGAATTCCGGACCAAGGCCGACGCGGGGCTCATGGTTTCGGCGGAAGTCCGGGAGCCACGCATTGACCGCAAGTTCTATCGTGCGATTACCGAGCTTATAACGGCGACCCAGCGGGGCCGTGTGTCCGCCGAACTGGAATCGGGGAACACCGATGCGACGGTGATCGCCTATCAGCAACTGAACCACGCCCTGTGGGTGATGAGCGAGAATGCCGGCCAGGAATGGGCGGTGCTTGGTGCACAGATGGCGAGCGGCGAGCCGATATCAGCGATCCGTCTGGAAATCCTTGCCAACTATCGTGGGTCACTGGAAACCGCCTGGGAGACCGTAAAATCGCTTGCCCGGTCTTCTCTCGTCACGCCCGAGATTACAGCGTTGGTTGACGAGGTTGAACGCAACTTCTTCGAGACTTTTCAGGACAGCCGCGAACAGGTCTATGTGGCGGCCCAGGTCCAGGAACCTTATCCGTTTACCGCGTCGGAATGGATCGACCGGGCGACCAGCGCCACCAACTCCATTCTCAAGTTGAGTGAAGCGGCTGGTCGGGCCACCGAAATGACCGCGCAGCACCATGCGGACAAGGCGACCACCGCTGTGATGGTCGAGGTGATGACCCTGATCGTTGCATCGGTCATCGGCGCGGCGTCGGTCTGGTTCGTGGCGGTCCGGATCATTCGTCCCCTGCGCAATCTCGGCAGTGTCATGACCGAGCTGGCCAAAGGAAACCTGGAAATCGAGGTGACCGGCGCCGAGCGTGCCGATGAAATCGGTGAAATGGCTTCGGCCCTTCAGGTCTTCAAGGACAATGCCAAGGAGCGTTTGCGCCTTGAAGAAGAGCAGAGGCGGGCCGAGGAAGAGGCGCGCAAAGCCAAAGAGCAAGAGGAAGAAGCCCGTCGGCGTGCCGAAGAAGAGCAGCGCGAGCGCGAACTCAAGCGCGAAGAAGAAGAACGCGAGCGCCGCCGTGCTGAAATGCTGGAGCTTGCCGACAAGTTCGAGCAATCGGTGATGCAACTGGTGGGTTCGGTCAGCGCTTCGGCCAGCCAGATGGAAAAGGCGGCGCAGGGCATGTCAAGCATTGCTGACGATACCAGCCGGCAGTCGTCGTCCGTCGCCAAGGCGGCGGAGCAGGCAAGCGCCAACATTCAGATGGTCGCGAGTGCGGCCGAGCAGCTGTCCTCGTCGGTCAAGGAAATCAGCAGCCAGGTCAGCCAGTCGACCCAGAACGCCCGCAGCGCGGTCAGCGAGACCGAACGGGCCAGTGGCGAGATTCAGGGACTGGTCGCGGCTGCCCAGAAGATTGGCGATGTGGTCAACCTGATCAGCGATATCGCCAGCCAGACCAACCTGCTGGCGCTCAATGCCACCATCGAAGCGGCGCGGGCTGGCGAGGCCGGCAAGGGATTTGCCGTGGTCGCTTCCGAGGTCAAGAGCCTAGCGAGCCAGACGGCAACGGCGACCGAGGAAATCACCGCCCAGGTGGCTGGCATGCAGTCGGCCACCGAGGCTGCGGTGCAAGCCATTGCCAGCATTTCCTCGGTGATCAAGAAGATCGACGAGACCGCCGTGACCATTGCTGCGGCGGTTGAGGAACAGGACGCCTCGACCCATGAAATCGCGCGCAATGTTGCCGAGGTGTCCTCGGGCACTCAGGAAATGACGTCGAGCATCAGCTCGGTGAGCGTCGGCGCCAACAAGACCGGAGAAGCGGCCAACGAGGTTCTGACCTCGGCTCAGGAGGTCAGCCGTCAGTCCGACGCCTTGCGTCAGCAGGTGGAGGCCTTCCTCGCCCAGATTCGAGCTGCCTGATCGACAGCACAGCATTCCTTTAGCGGGAGACGGCGCCCTCCGGGGCGCCGTTTTG
>RFJA01000001.1 GCA_003695065.1 Alphaproteobacteria bacterium | reverse complement strand
CCCCCCTCCTCCCCCTGGAACGTTCCGATCTCAGCCAACGCGCAGCCGCGCAGGCTGACTGCCGGCTTGCCAAGAACCGCGGTCAATTGATCCGAAACCATGATCAGACGGCCATTGTGGTCCGTCTCCCAGAACCAGTCGCTTGAAGCGCGGGCGAAATCGCGGAACCGTCTATGGGCCGCATTGGCGGCAGCAAGGCCCTCGACCTGGGCCGTGCAGTCCACGTAGGTCCCGCCGACTGCAACCACATGGCCGTCATTATCGGTGATTGGAAAGTGGCGGGAACGGTAGTAACGGATATGGTCGCCGGCCCGCACTTTTTCTTCCAGCGTCACGGTCTGTCCGGTCAGTCGCACTTCCTCGATGACCGCGCGCAGACCGGGTGGCAGTCTGTCATTATTTGGGGTCGGCTGAACCGCCCCGTCGCCACCCCCTGAGACAAAGCGGAGATAGCCTTCGTTGACGTGAATGATCCGTCCGTCCAGATCGGCGATGTACATCGGGATCGCCTCATCGAACGCAACACGCTCGAACAGGGCCTTCAGGGCTTCAAGCACATTTTCCGGCGCCTTGATATCATCCGGAGAGGCGCTACGGCCAGAGACCGCGGACGCGGGCAGAATGGTGCAATGTTGCCAGTCGATCCGGCGAACCGGCGCAGGATCTCTCGAATGCTGAATATTTGCGCCGTGACTCGAGCCCATGTTACCCGACTTCCCGCAAACCTTGCAGCGCTTCCTGATAGGCCACATCCCGCCGCCAAAATTCCACTGCCGCCTGAGCGTTTTCGCGTGTAATGGAATCGAACAGTTCCACCACCGACGTGACAAAATTGGTGGATCGCACGCGCGTGCCTCCCCGCGCCTCGCTCATCAGAAGAAACAGGGAGACAAAATCGTTTTTGCTGATGTCAATCGCCCGACACAGAACGGCAAAACTTTCGCCACCCGCATCGGCGAAAATCCGCCATGCAATGCCCGTATCGATTCTGGCCAGTTGCGCAATCCCGGCAATGAAAATGGGAATTTTCTGCTGCTTCAGCGCCTGTGTCAGAAAAACCGTATCGAGCCCTCCGGTTTCCGCCAGCCGGCCCACAAGCGCCTTGGCCCGAGCCATTACACTTTCCCGCTCGTCGTGATCGGCAATGGCCTTATTCGCGGCTTCCTGAACGGCACCATCAAAGGCCACTTGGTCCAGATCGGAATAGTCGGTCAGTATCTTCTTGCGCAGCGCTGCGGACACCCACCAGAACATCCGATGTGCCAATACAGGTGGCAGGTCATTCCGAGAGAGTAGCGGCTCCTGAAAGCGGTCGATCCGGCGGGACTCCGCGACCAGATATTCCATCGCGTGCTGAGAAATCTTCGCATCCTGATTGCGCAGCAAGGCCTCGATGACGTCAGTTCCCCCATTTTCGACCAATGCGTCACTGACCTCTTCGGTCAGCTTTTCCCGCATAGCGATGCATAGCCTGTGCTCTTCTGAACGGTTGCGGACGATTTCGATAAGATCAACGTCCCGAAGCGCTCCGGATTGGCGCAGTATGGGAGCGGCGATTTCAATCCGGTCGTTGGCCAATAACTTGACAAGCTCGGCCGGCACATTGTCCATGGTTGCCAGCCTGGCCGCGAGATCCTTGCGGATAACCGTCTCGAATTCGCCAACCAGCTTGGTCAGGATATCGGTCATCAGGGCCCGCTGGTGCTCGGTCAAACGACCTTCCTCGGACAGGAAAAGGTCGGAAATATTCTCAAGAAGCAGTTGACGCGCTTCCACGGACTTTTTTTCCGCCAGATCCAGTAGACGAGCCGCCTGTTCTTGACTGATCGTGTTCATCCAATGACCGCCATTACAACCGGGTGGAATGTCTCTCGTGTTAAACGCCCGGCTTCGAGCATCCGTGACCGGATATTACCGCCCGTAAGGGTTTTAACTACGCCAGGAGAGTTAACATTTCCTGAAATAGGAAGGTTTTTCGTTGGGAATCCAAGGTTTGCAGAAACCAGATAGAGACGCGAAAAATTGCCACCGTCGGCCGTTTCAGAAAACGAAGACTAGCCGGCCGCCGTCGGCAACGACTATTGGCAGAGGGTAACGCTGACAAAGGCAAGCCCTTGAATTATCAGCGCAACCTACTGAAAACAAACCAAACGGACGGGCGCGCAGATCAGCCGTCGAGCTTTTTGCGCAACAGTTCGTTGACCACCTTGGGGTTGGCCTTGCCCTGAGTCTTTTTCATCACCTGACCGACAAAGAAACCGAACAGTTTTTCCTTACCGCCCCGGTATTCCTCCGCCTTGTCGGCATTGTCGGAAAGAACTTCGTCGATAAAGCCCTCGATGGCACCCGTGTCGGAGACCTGTTTGAGCCCCTTCTCTTCAACGATCTTTTCAGGGTCGTCACCGGTCTCGAACATGATCTCGAATACGTCCTTGGCGATACGGCCCGAGATGACCCCGTCCATGATCAGTTTCTGCAGTCTGGCAGCATGCGGAGCGGAGACCGGCGACGCGGCAATAGACAGCCCGGCCTTGTTGAGCGCCCCGAACAAATCGCCGGTAATCCAGTTGGCAACCTGTGTAGCAAATGTCTTGGCCGGTTTTGCTTCAGACTTTTCCAACTGGTCAAGCACCGCCTCGAAATAGTCGGCGTGTTCCTTCTCTGCGACGAGAACGCTCGCCGCATAAGCACTGAGACCGAGTTGCGAGATGAATCGCTCTCGCTTGGCGTCGGGCAACTCCGGCAGATGCGCCCCCAGATCATCCACCCATGTCTGGTCGAGCGTCAGCGGCAGCAGGTCCGGATCCGGGAAATAGCGGTAGTCATGCGCTTCCTCCTTGGACCGCATGGAGCGGGTCTCGCCCCGGCCCGGATCAAACAGCCGGGTTTCCTGTTCCACTGTTCCCCCGTCCTCGATCAGATCGACCTGGCGGCGCGCTTCATATTCGATGGCCTGCTGGACAAAGCGAATGGAATTGACGTTCTTGATTTCACAGCGCGTGCCCAGCGGCTCTCCGGGACGGCGTACCGAGACGTTCACGTCAGCACGCATCGAACCCTGCTCCATGTTCCCATCGCAGGTCCCGATATAGCGCAGGATGGTCCGCAGCTTGCGCAGATAGGCCGCGGCCTCCTCAGGTGACCTGAGGTCCGGTTTGGAGACAATCTCCATCAACGCAACGCCCGAACGGTTCAGATCCACGTAGGTGTATTCGGGATGCTGGTCATGAAGACTCTTGCCGGCATCCTGTTCCAGATGGATGCGTTCGATCCCCACATGCTTGGTCTCGCCATTCTCGAGTTCGATCAGGATCTGCCCTTCGCCCACGATGGGGTACTTGTACTGGGAAATCTGATAGCCCTGCGGCAGATCGGCATAAAAATAGTTCTTGCGATCGAATACCGAGTAAAGGTTGATCCGGGCGCCCAGAGCGAGCCCCGTGCGTACCGCCTGGGCAACGCACTCCCGATTGATCACCGGCAGCATGCCCGGCATGGCCGCGTCCACGAGGCTGACCTGGGTGTTGGGTTCGGCCCCGAATTCGGTGGCAGCGCCCGAAAACAGCTTGGCTTTCGAGATGACCTGGGCATGGACCTCCATACCGATCACCATTTCCCAATCGCCGGTGGCCCCTTGTATGATCCGTCCCATGGCTCAGCCCCTCCACCATGTCGCGGGCCGGGCGGTAAAACCCGCGGCCTCTTCAAGCACGCCAGCGGTGCGCAGAACTGTCTCCTCGTCAAACGCACGCCCGATAAGCTGGAGCCCAAGCGGCAAACCCTGGCCGTCGAGCCCGGCCGGAACCGACACCGCTGGAAGTCCGGCCAGGCTCGCGGGTACCGTGAACACGTCGTTCAGATACATGGAGATCGGGTCGTCGGTCTTCTCGCCGAGCGCAAAGGCAGCCGATGGCGCGGTGGGGGTTAGCAGCACATCGACCTCATCGAACGCCTGCTCGAAGTCGCGGGCAATCAGGGTGCGTACTTTCTGCGCCTTGAGGTAATAGGCGTCGTAATAGCCGGCGCTCAACACATAGGTGCCAATGAGGATACGGCGCTTGACCTCGTCGCCGAAACCTTCGGCCCGGGTTTTCGCGTACATGCCATGCAGGCCATCGCCTTCAACGCGCAGACCATACCGCACACCGTCATAGCGCGCGAGGTTGGATGAGGCTTCGGCGGGCGCCACGATGTAATAGGTGGGCAGGGCGTACTGCGTATGCGGCAGGCTGACGTCGACCACCTCGGCCCCCGCCGCCTTGAGCCAGGCGATTCCCTGTTGCCACAGCGCCTCGATCTCGGCCGGCATCCGGGTGGTGTGATACTCCTTCGGAATGCCCACTTTCAACCCGCGAACATCGCCAGTGAGCGCCGCCTCATAGTCGGGAACCGGACGGTCGATCGAGGTTGAGTCCTTGGGATCGAAACCGGCCATAGAGCGCAACATGATGGCAGCGTCGCGCACCGTCCGCGTTATCGGCCCAGCCTGATCGAGCGACGACGCGAACGCGATGATCCCCCAGCGCGAACAACGCCCGTAGGTGGGTTTGAGTCCCACTGTCCCGGTAAACGCTGCCGGCTGGCGGATCGACCCGCCGGTATCCGTGCCCGTGGCCGCCAGCGCAAGATGCGCCGCCACCGCCGCAGCCGATCCGCCGGATGACCCACCGGGCACCAGATTCTTG
>RFJA01000232.1 GCA_003695065.1 Alphaproteobacteria bacterium | reverse complement strand
GCACTCGCAGACACTATCGCTACATTCTCCCCACAAGAATGCATGAACTTCTTTAAAAACGCAGGATACGCTTCTAACTAAACCGAATTTGGTCTAGCGCTTTTCCATGGGAACATAATCCCGTGAGCCCATGCCATTGTAGAGCTGGCGCGGGCGACCAATGCGCTGCGTCGGGTCGTCGATCATTTCACCCCACTGCGCAACCCAGCCCACGGTGCGGGCCAGAGCAAACAGCGCCGTGAACATGGAAGTCGGGAAGCCCATGGCGCTCAGAATGATCCCGGAATAGAAGTCCACGTTCGGGTAAAGCTTCTTCTCGATGAAATATTCGTCCTC
This sequence comes from Alphaproteobacteria bacterium, assembly GCA_003695065.1. Taxonomy (GTDB): domain Bacteria; phylum Pseudomonadota; class Alphaproteobacteria; order Sphingomonadales; family Govanellaceae; genus J090. The sequence goes on along the minus strand of RFJA01000232.1, from coordinate 3,479 downwards.
AAGCGCGATCCGCTCCAGTTCCATAGCCACTTTGAACAGCGGGCTGTCCTTGTGGTCAAGGGCCTCGAGCACTTCGTGTGCGCTTTCGCGCATCACCTTGGCCCGAGGGTCATAGTTCTTGTAGACCCGATGACCAAAGCCCATCAGCCGGAAATTGTCCTCCGGATCCTTGGCGCGCTTGATGAATTCGGGAATCCGGTCGACCGTGCCGATTTCTTCTAGCATGCGCAGGCAGGCCTCGTTGGCGCCACCATGCGCCGGTCCCCACAGCGAGGCACAGCCCGCTGCGATGCAGGCAAAGGGGTTGGCACCAGAGGAGCCGGCCAATCGAACTGTCGAGGTCGAAGCGTTCTGTTCATGGTCGGCGTGCAAAATGAAGATCCGGTCGATGGCACGGGCCAGAACCGGATTGACTTCATAGGCTTCACTTTGTGGCACGCCAAAAGTCATATAGAGGAAGTTTTCGGCATAGGACAGGTCGTTGCGCGGATAGACGAATGGCTGGCCAACCGAATATTTGTAGGCCATGGCGACGATGGTCGGCATCTTGGCGATCAGGCGATACTTCGCCACCATGCGCTGATGCGGATCGTTGATGTCCGTGCTGTCGTGATAGAAGGCAGACAAGGCACCCACGACGCCGACCAGGATGGCCATCGGGTGTGCGTCCCGGCGAAAGCCGTTGTAGAAGTTCTTGAGCTGCTCATGCACCATGGTGTGGTAGGTGATGTCATGCTCGAACTTGGCTTTTTCCGCAGCGTTCGGCAGCTCACCGTAGATCAGCAGGTAGCAGACTTCCAGAAAGTCACTGTTTTCGGCCAACTGCTCGATAGGATAGCCACGATACAGCAGAACCCCCTTGTCACCATCAATGAAGGTGATGTTCGAGTTGCAGCTCGCCGTCGAGGTGAAACCGGGATCAAAGGTGAAATAGCCGGTGTCCCGGTAGAGATTGCGAATATCGATGACGCTTGGCCCGAGGGTGCCTTCATAGATTGGCAATTCCACGGTTTGCCCATCAATGTTCAAGGTGGCTTTGTTGGCGACCGCTTTGAGCGTACCGGTGCTGCTACTCATTGCATCTCCTATTCGTTCTTATGCGCTGGCTTGAATACGCGCACGCGACAAACCGTCGTCGGGGTGCTGTGACGAGCCGCGCCAGCTTCGCTGATGATTGTTACACATTTCTTATAGACCGAAGTGGGGCAGTTTGGGTAGCCCTTCGTTGCATATTCACGTTTCAATCTGGTCGCTGATTCGCGCCAGGCTTTCCTCTCGTCCGAGAACCGCCAAGACATCGAAGATGCCGGGAGAAACCGTGGTTCCGGTGAGCGCCGCGCGTAGCGGTTGGGCCACCGTTCCCAGCTTGAGGCCTTCCGCCTCTGCAAATGCCTTGACCTTGGCTTCAAGGGCCTCGACCGACCACTCGCTGATGGCCTCCAGCTCCTTGAGCACGCGGCCAAGGAGGGCGCGGGCTTCGCCATCGAGAAGTTTTGCCGCCTTGTCGGTCAACTCGATCGGGCGCTCAAGGAACAGAAACGCGGCGCCGTCAGCCAGGTCCAGAAGCGTCTTGGCGCGCAATTTCAGGGCGTGCATCACGGTTGCGAGACGGTGCCGTTCATCGTTGCGCACGGCGCGCCCGATCTTTTGTTCGATGAACGGGCAGACGCTGTCCACAAGATGCTGGTCGGTGCTGTTGCGGATGTAGTGACCGTTGAAGGCACTAAGCTTGGCAAAGTCGAATCGCGCTGCACCCTTGCCGATACCGTCCAGATCGAACAGCCGGATGGCTTCCTCGATGGGCAGGATTTCATGGTCACCGTATCCCCAGCCGAGCCGGATCAGGTAGTTGCGCAGTGCCTCCGGCAGATAGCCCATTTTTTCATAGGCCTCCACACCAAGTGCGCCGTGGCGTTTGGACAGTTTCTTGCCATCCGGACCATGGATCAGCGGAATGTGTGCGAAGATCGGCGGTTTCCAGCCGAGCGCTTCGAACAGTTGGGTCTGGCGAGCCGCGTTGGTCAGGTGATCGTCACCGCGGATAACGTGGGTGATGCCCATGTCGTGGTCGTCCACCACCACCGAAAGCATATAGGTGGGGGTGCCGTCGGCCCGCAGCAGAACCATGTCGTCGAGCTGTTTGTTGGCGAACCGGACCTTGCCCTGGACCTGGTCGTCGATGATCGTCTCGCCCTCATCGGGCGACCGGAAGCGCACCACCGGTTTTGCACCAGGCGGCGCTTCCGACGGATCGCGATCGCGCCACCGCCCGTCATAGCCCATGGGACGGCCTTCGGCGCGCGCCTTGGCGCGCATTTCCTCAAGCTCTTCCGGTGTGGCATAGCAATAGTAGGCCTTGCCTTCCCCAAGCAGCTTCTGCGCCACTTCGGCGTGGCGCTCGCGTCGGGCGAACTGGTAGACCGGCTCTTCATCCCAGTGAAGGCCAAGCCACCGCAACCCCTTCAGGATGGCGTCAATGGCCTCGGGCGTCGAGCGGGCGCGGTCGGTATCCTCGATTCGAAGCAGAAACCTGCCTCCCATATGGCGGGCATACAACCAATTGAAAAGGGCAGTACGTGCCCCGCCAATATGAAGAAAGCCCGTGGGTGAAGGTGCGAATCGCGTTACTACCGTCGCCATGTAGGTACTGCCTGTTGTCGGTTTGCGGGCGGGAAAGCGCCGGCCCCGCCTCGGGTTCCGCCGGCCGACAAGGCCCGCGATGACATTTGCTCGCCATGGGGCGCGGCGATTCCTTACCATATCCCCCGGACGAATCAAAATCGTCTGGCGGGATAAGGGGAAAGAAATTGTCATCCGGCGAGAACGCTGGTGCCTCTGGCGCGGCGCGGGTCGTTGGTGAAGCGATCCTGTCTTCCATCCGGTTGTCGTTGTGGCTACCGGTGGCGTTCGGTGCCGGTATCGCCATGTACTTTGCGTTGCCTGTGGAACTGCCGCTGGTGGTGGGCGTTGTGGCGGTTGCGGGTACCGCGCTGCTCGCTCTGACGGCGCGATCGACCGTCGCCGGTCCCCTTCTTGTTCTCTGTTCTGGTGCGGCTGCAGGGTTTCTGGCGGGGCAGTTACGAACGCATCAGGTGGACGCTCCGATCCTTGAGAAACGGCTGGGTCCGGTGACCGTGGAAGGCCGGGTCATTCGTTGGGAAGAGGAGCAACAAGGGTTTGGCCGCCTGATTCTCGGCGCCTTGACGGTGGAGCGTCTCGGCAAAGAACACACGCCGGCGCGGGTGCGCTTGATTGTGCGTACCGGTGGCGACAAGCCATGGCCCGGCGACCGGGTTCGCCTTCGCGCCATTCTGGAGCCGCCACCGACTCCGTCCTTTCCTGGCGACTTCGATTTTGCGCGCAAATTATACTTCGAGCGAATCGGGGCGCTCGGCTTTGCCATTTCGCCGGTGCAACGCATCTCCGGCGATGCCGGGGCGGGCGCGGCAGCAAAGATCGAGTCGCTGCGGGCCCTGATT
>RFJA01000231.1 GCA_003695065.1 Alphaproteobacteria bacterium | reverse complement strand
GTTCACTGTCTTGCATCATTGCCCGGGGATTGACTCCTGCACCCGATCATTGCCGTTTAGATAGGCGACCCCGTCCCTCCCGCCAAGGGGCAAGAGGGCTGGCCGGACTTATCCAAGATCGAAGACACTTACCAAGAGATTATGGCCCGGCTATGGCAGGGACAAGGATCACAGCACATTCCCCTGGCCACTGGCGATCTTGATGAAATACCGGTCAACCGCCCGCCGGATTGCTTCGGCCAGTCGTTTCTGATTGTTACCATTGGCCAGCGCGGAAGCGTCCTGCGGGTTGGACAAATATCCCATTTCCACCAGCACCGAAGGCACATCCGGCGCCTTCAACACCACAAATCCGGCGAAGCGGTGGCTGTTGCGGCGCAGTGGTACCGCCGACTTGAGCTCGCCCACCAGAATGCCGGCAAAATGGGCCGAGTAGTTCATGGTTTCGCGCCGTGCCAGATCAATAAGAATGCTGGAGACTTCAGGCGGTTCGGTACCAAGGTCAATGCCAGCGATCACGTCCGATTTGTTTTCCTTGGCCGCCAGCAAGCCGGCCTCGCGGTCCGATGCCCGTTCCGACAAGGTATAGACCGACGCGCCCCTGACCGACGCACTCTTGAACGAATCGGCGTGAAGCGAGATGAACAGATCCGCGCCGGCGCGTCGTGCAATTTCGAAGCGGTCGCGCAACGGGATGAAGATATCGCGGTCCCGGGTCAGCAGAACATCGTAGCGCCCGCTGCGCTCCAAGGTATCGCGCACCACCCGCGCCACCTGCAGGGTGATATGTTTTTCCGGGGCACCGATCACACTCGGCGCGCCGGGATCAACCCCGCCATGACCAGGATCAAGCACAATCACTTTCCGGGCACTGGGCGAGCGATTTTCAGCGACGATTTCCGGCCGGCTGCCTTGCGGTAGGGGCTTTGGCTTTTCCATGCGGGCCAGGAACACGGCGCGGGACGCTGCCTTGAGATCCACCACCAGGCGCGTGCCATGGCCGTCGTGCGGCGGGATGAGAAAATGGCTCTTGACCACCGCGGGTCGATCGAGATCAAGGACAATGCGGGAAACGCCCGGCTTGAAAAGTCCGAACCGATAGCGTTCGATCACGCCGCCCGAAACCGCGCCAGCGTTACCGTTGCCGGAAAAGGCCAACTCCGGAAGGTCGATGACGACACGATATGGATCGGCCAGCGTAAACAGTCGGTAGTCAAGCTGGCCCTGAACCTCGACCACAAACCGGGTCATGCCACGATGATCGCCGATCCGGATATCGTCGACCGTTCCGGCCGAAGAGTCGTGCAGCGCAAACGCCGCCACCATCATCATGATGACGCTGAGCAATTTGCCTAACTGCCTGAGTCCGTAACCCACGAATCACCCTCTCGTTTTTCGGATAGTGTAATTGATTCAAATAGTTCCGAAAAGATTCTAAACGAATTTTTTGCCCCCGACCTTGAAAATGCCGGCTGTGGCCATTGTCCACCCCTCCCTGTCTCTCCTCCGGCTGGCCACCTGGGCATCGTTTTTTCCTGTCGGCACGTTTCCCTATTGTCACGTGATATCCCGAGCGACTATGGTATAGCCGTTGGTTCATCGGACGGGTGAAATCTACCCAAACGGTCGAAACTGCAGTCACCACAGGTCGATACGACAGACCTTGGGGCGCTCTGGCTACCCGGCTGACAGCGGTCTTGACCGGACCGAGGCAATAACAACCTCATCCTTCGGGATGATTATAGTAAACAAGGCTTAATGAAACATAACAGCCGTCGGCACCGTTTCGCGTCCGTATACAGAGAAAACCATCTTCTCGGGACCCGATTCCCCGCCCCCACCACAGTGAGGCGGGAACGGCGACGTATGGCTGTTGTCAGCGATTTTCGCATCACGCACATCACAGGAAGCGACAGCGCGCCCCGAGCCCTGGGCTCACGGGCAGCGCGCCGCTTTCATCGGAGACAATATCAATGGCAATTCGCATGCTTATCGATGCCTCCCACAAGGAGGAGACCCGCGTTGCCGTGGTCAAGGGCAACCAGGTAGAGGAGTTCGACTACGAGGCGGCAGCCAAGAAACAGCTAAAAGGCAATATCTATCTCGCCAAGGTGACCCGTGTGGAGCCTTCGCTCCAGGCGGCCTTTGTCGATTACGGCGGAAACCGTCACGGTTTTCTGGCCTTTAGTGAAATCCATCCCGACTATTATCAGATTCCGGTGGCCGACCGGGAAGCGTTGATCGCCGAGGAAGCGTCGGCCCAGGCCGAACTTCAGGCCAGCGAAGAGGCGGAAATCGTCGATGCGGATAGCCCCGCGGCAAACGATGATGACGAGAGTGGCGACGACATTGAAGCTGTCGACACCGGCGATGTGGAAGACATTCACGAGGAACTGCCACGGCGCCCCAAGAACCTCAAACGCCGCTACAAGATTCAGGAAGTCATCAAGCGCCGCCAGGTGTTGCTGGTCCAGGTGGTAAAGGAGGAGCGTGGCACCAAAGGTGCGGCGCTGACCACCTATCTGTCGCTGGCCGGGCGCTATTGCGTATTGATGCCGAACACCCATCATGGAGGCGGGGTCAGTCGCAAGATCGGCAGCGCCGCCGATCGTCGGCGACTCAAGACCATCCTTAGTTCGCTTGAAATGCCCGAAGGCATGGGGTGCATTATTCGCACCGCCGGCCTTTCCCGGACCAAGGCCGAGATCAAGCGCGATTTAGAGTATTTGATGCGATGTTGGGACGACATTCGCGAACTCACCCTGAAATCGGTGGCACCGGCACTGATTTATGAGGAAGGTGACCTGATCAAGCGCGCGATCCGTGACCTGTACAGTCGTGACATCGACGAGGTCCTGGTGGAGGGTGAGGAAGGCTACAAGACCGCGAAGGCCTTCATGAAACTGCTGATGCCGAGCCATACCCGTAAGGTTCGCCAGTACCGGGACAAGATTCCGCTGTTCCACCGCTATCAGGTCGAAGGCCAGCTTGACTCCATGTACAATCCGGTGGTTCAGCTCAAATCCGGTGGCTACATCGTGATCAACCCGACCGAAGCGCTGGTCGCCATCGACGTGAACTCGGGCAAGGCAACGAAAGAACACAATATCGAGGAAACCGCGCTTCGCACCAATCTTGAGACGGCCGAAGAGGTGGCGCGACAGCTTCGGCTGCGCGACATGGCCGGTTTGATCGTGATCGATTTCATCGACATGGAAGACCGGGCCAACAACCGGAAGGTGGAACGCCGGTTGAAGGAATGCCTGAAGGCCGACCGTGCGCGGATTCAGGTTGGCAAGATCAGCCCCTTCGGGCTGCTTGAAATGTCGCGCCAACGGTTGCGCCCGGGCATTCTTGAGGCCAGCACCCGGCCCTGTCCCCATTGTGAAGGCACCGGCATTGTGCGTTCCACCGAATCGTCCGCGCTCCATGTTCTCAGAAGCATCGAAGAGGAAGGCATTCGGGAGCGCTCGGCACGCATTGATATTCACGTTCCCACGGCGGTCGCGCTGTATCTGCTGAACGAAAAACGAATGGAGCTCCATGAAATCGAGGAACGCTACGGCTTCGAAGTGTGGGTTCACGTTGACGACAGCCTTGCCGCACCGCATTTCCGGATGGAGCGGACGGGCGCATCCAGGGGGGGCAGTGCTGCCACAGGGGCAGAGCCGGTAACCGTCGAAGGCACCGCATCCGAGCAACCGCATGAAAAACCTGAAGCGGACGCGGCGGCCGAGTCCGAAGATGATGGGGCGCCCAGGAACAAGCGCCGCCGGCGTGGCCGGCGGGGCGGGCGGCGGCGCAAGGCTGCCCAATCGGGAGAGACAAGGCCGGTCGATGGCGCCGCACAGGATGATGCATCACCAGGC
>RFJA01000230.1 GCA_003695065.1 Alphaproteobacteria bacterium | reverse complement strand
TTTGAGATCGTCAATTCCCCTGTCCACGTCGAAACCCTTGTAAAGGGCGAAAGCCTTTTCCCAGTCCTGCTCGGACTTGGCAGCCAGGTCGACACGCCGCTCCCGCCGCCAGAAGAGATCCGGGGCGACGGCGAAATAGCCTTCACCAGCAAGCCGGTCGGCAACGCCCCGGATGTTGGCATTGACGCCGAAAATTTCCTGGATCACGACGATACCAGGACCCCGGCCACTGGCCGGGCGAGCCACATAGGCGTCAAAACTATCACCGCCGGGTGCATTTACCTTGATCCAGTCACTCATGAAAAAGATCTCCTTGCGCTGCGGGATGTGAACCTGCTTGTTACGATGTCGTGATAAAAAGTTCCTGTTGAATGTCAAGGGCACCCTCGAGCCTGAGCAATGCCGCCTTGGTCGCGATCCCGCCCTCGCCCGAGTAACCGGTCAGCGCTCCGTCAACCCCGGTTATCCGGTGGCAGGGAATGATGATGGGCAGGGGATTGCGCGCGCAGGCGGTACCAATGGCGCGGGGATGACTGCCAAGCCGGGCTGCCAGCGTACCGTAGGTTGCCGTTGAGCCGTAGCGAATTTTCAGAAGCTCAGCCCAAACCGTTTTTTGAAAAACGGTCCCGGCTGGGCGTAGGGCAAGGTCAAAAACCTCAAGGGTGCCATCGAAATAGGCGTCGAGCTGATCGCGGGCGCGGAGGAGAAGCGGTGTTGGGGTCTGATCGGGGACCCAGCCCCAGTCCAGCGCCACCAGCGCGCCCGCGTCCTCGTGCAGGGTCAGGTCTCCCACCGGACTGTGCATTGAGAGCTGCGCCATGGGACAGATTCACTCCAGCGCTGATGACAAGGACCGCAAGTGGTCCCGAAGGTCATCCGGATCCGTAATCGGGGCGGAACATGTGACGCCTTTGCAAACATAGGCCGTCGGTGCGCCGTCCATCAGCCCCTTGCCCGCTGCGGGATGACCATCGGGAAGCCGCGTGTCAGGATCGATGATCTGGACGACCCGGGCCGGTACGGGCTGATCGTAGACGGCGCGGCGCAGGCGCTGCGCTGCGGGACCATATCCCCGGATGACGATCTGCACCATGTTCCACAGGGCGTCACAGGCGTTGAAATAGCTGGCGAGCGGCACCACCGAGCGACCCGGCTCGCCCCCAAACGCCGCAACCGCCGCCTCGGCCCGCTGGCGATAGACGGCGTGCCCGGTCAGATAGAACAACCGCGCCAGGTTGCTGATCATGGTGGCATTGCCGGCCGGGACGGCGGTGTCGTGAACTGTCTTGGGGCGCACAATCAAATCATCAGCCTGTTTGCTGGCATTGAAGTAGCCGCCGTGGGGGGAGTCCCCAAAATCGTCTTCGACAATTTCAGCCCATTGCCGGGCCTGATCGACATAGCGAGGATCCTGAGTGGCTTCATGGAGCGCAAGAGCCGCGGCGATCATGTTGGCGTAATCGTCCAGCAGCGCGCGATGCTGCGCGCGCCCGGCGCAATAGCTGTGATAGAGCCGGTTGCCGTCGTCAGCGCTCAGGTTCGTGGTGATGAAAGTGAATGCCGACGTGGCAAGGTCGATCCAGTCGGGTCGATCAAAGACAAGACCGGCAAAGGAGAGCGCCTCGATGGCAAGGCCATTCCAGTCGGCGAGCACCTTGTCATCGCGCCCGGGTCGGGGACGCTTTTCCCGTTCGGCCCGGAGCCGGGCCCGCATGGGCGCAAGCGCGCGTTCTTCGGCTTCGTCGAAGTGGCCCACCCGATGCAGGCGATTGAGTATGGTGCGGCCTTCCCAATTTCCTGATGGCGTGACGTCATAAGCCTCGGCGAAAGTTCTGGCGTCTTCCACGCCCAGGATTTCGCCGATCTCGGCGGCGCGCCAGACGTAGTATTTGCCTTCTTCGCCCTCGCTGTCAGCGTCGAGGGCCGCCGCAAAGCCCGCGTTCTCCACCCGCATTTCCCGGGCGAGCCAGGTAATGGTCTCCTCAATCCTTTGTTTATAAAGGGGTTTTCGTTCACTCTGCCAGGCAAGCGTATAAAGCCCAAGAAGCTGGGCGTTGTCGTAGAGCATTTTTTCGAAATGGGGGACCAGCCAGCGAGCGTCCACCGCATAGCGTGCGAAGCCGCCGCCCAGATGATCGTAAATGCCACCTTCGGCCATATGGTCCAGGGTTGCGATCACACCTTTGCGGAAGGGCTGATTTGCGGTCCGCAGCCAGGCGCGCCACAAGAACGTGAACAGAAACGGTTGGGGAAATTTGGGCGCGCCGCCGAATCCGCCGGAGTTCTGGTCCACATGGCGAATCAGCAGATGTGCCGCGTCGTCGAGGTGATCGGGTGCGATTGTGCCCGGTGCAGCAGCCCGGCCAAGGTCGGCGAGAGCTTCGCAGAGCGCCGCGCGATTTTTCTCGATGGTCTGGGGCTCATGGGCATACAACTCGGCAATGCGCCTGAGAACATCGACAAACCCCGGACGGCCATAGGCAGATTCCCGCGGAAAATAGGTGCCGCCCCAGAACGGCTCGCCTTTCGGTGTCAAAAACATGGTCAGCGGCCAACCGCCCTGCTGGCCAAGCAGCGCCAGGGCGTGCTGGTAGATCTGGTCCACGTCGGGGCGCTCCTCACGGTCCACCTTGATGGACACGAAGTGATCATTGAGAATGTCCGCAACCTCTTGATTTTCAAAGCTTTCATGGGCCATTACATGGCACCAGTGACAGGCTGCATACCCCACGGACAACAGGATGGGGCGGTTATGGGCCTGGGCAATGGCGAAGGCATCCGGGCCCCATGCCAGCCAGTGCACCGGATTGTCGGCATGTTGCAGAAGATAGGGACTGGTCTCGCCTCGCAGCCGGTTTTCGGTCGGAAGGTCAGTCATGACGTCAGTGTGAAATTTGGATCCATAAGACCCACTCTAAGCGAAGCGGACGTTGCCAGCAAAGGTTTGATCGCCTAATCTTTGCGCGCTCTGTTCAGCCATTCCAGGATGCGGAAGATGAAGATCACCATCAATGTGGATTGCACTCCGGAAGAGGCCCGCAAGGTGCTGGGCCTGCCCGACCTCGAACCCTTTCATAAAGTCGTCCTGGAAGAGATGGAAAAACGGCTGGCCAAGGGTATTCAGGCCGAAGACCTGGAGGCGCTCTACAAGCTCTGGATACCGATGGCTGGTACGGGATGGGAGCAATTGCAGAAAATGTTCTGGACGGCAGCCCGGGGGAAAGCCCAGGACAACAAGGAAAAATCCTGAGCGGAAGACGGCAATGACCAAAGTGGAAGACCTTGACCTTGTGCCCTATTTTGACACCCATGTGTTTTGCTGCATCAATCAGCGGGCCAAGGGGCATCCGCGGGGGTGTTGCCAGGAAAAAGGGTCGGTGGTGCTGCGGAATTACCTGAAGACAAGGGCCAAGGAAGCCGGGCTCGATCGGGTCCGGATCAACGCGGCACAATGTCTCGATCGCTGCGAGTACGGGCCTGTTGTGGTGATCTATCCGGAAGGGGTCTGGTACAGTTGCCGCACCAAGGAGGACATGGACGAAATCCTGGAGCGCCATCTGATGCGGGGTGAGGTGGTGGAACGGCTTTTGTTGCGGCCCGAAGATGTTCCGGCCAGGGCGGCCAGTGCCTCCTGACGATTTGCGGTGAACAATCCACGGAATATGGCGGAGAGCACCATTTTCGCCCTGTCCAGTGGCCGGGGCCGGGCCGGGGTGGCGGTGATCCGGGTGTCGGGGCCGGCTGCGTCCACGGTTCTCCGGCGGATGACAAAGAAAGGGGCTGCAGCGCCGCGCCAGGCCTCTGTTGTGTGGCTGCGCGACCCTGAGAATGGCGAAAAGCTGGATCAGGCGCTGGTGCTCTGGTTTCCGGCACCCCATAGCTTTACCGGCGAGGACGTGGCCGAGTTCCATGTCCACGGCGGCGTTGCCGTGATAACGGCGGTCCTGCGCGCCATCGAAAAGGTGGCTGGCACCCGCCCCGCCGAACCCGGCGAATTTGCCCGCCGCGCCTTCGAGAACGGGCGGTTTGACCTGACCGCCGCCGAAGGGCTCGGGGACCTGATTGACGCCGAAACCGAGGTTCAGCGGCGCCAGGCGGTGCGCCAGATGGGCGGAGCGCTGTTCAGGACCTATGAGGAGTGGCGCAGCCGCCTCATCGAGGCGATGGCCTATGTGGAAGCAAGCATCGACTTTGCCGACGAGGAGGTACCCGAGGATGTGGAGGCGGCGGCTTCCCCGGTAGTGGCAGCGCTAGCCGAGGAAATTGGTGGCAGGCTTGCGGACGGACACCGTGGTGAACGCATTCGCGACGGGGTCGAGATCGCGATTGTCGGCGAGCCCAATGTCGGGAAATCCAGTTTGCTGAACACCCTGGCGCGTCGGGACGTGGCAATCGTCTCGGACATAGCTGGAACCACACGGGATTTGCTCGAAGTCCACCTTGATCTCGGCGGCTACCCGGTCACGGTGGTCGATACGGCGGGATTGCGTACGGGTGGGGATGTGGTCGAGGCGGAAGGCATGCGCCGGGCCCGGGCCCGGGCCGAAGGCGCCGACCTGCGGATCGTGATGGTGGACGCGCAACAGTGGCCCGAGATCCCCGATACGCTGGCGGACTTTCTTGGCGCCCGAAGCCTGATGGTCGCAAACAAGGTGGACCGGGTTGCCGACAAGACGTGGCCTGGGGGAGAAGACCTGATCGGGATTTCGACGCGCACCGGAGCCGGGCTCGACCGGCTGATCGCCAGACTCGAACTGGAAGCGGAAAAGTTGCTTGGTGCCGGGGAGCCGGCGGTGATCACCCGGGCCCGTCACCGCCGGGCGCTGGAAGATTGCCTCGGTCACCTCGAGTCATTTCTGGCTGGGGGCAAGGCCATTGAACTGGCGGCCGAGGAACTGCGGCTTGCCGCACGGGCGCTGGGTCGGGTGACCGGTCAGGTGGATGTGGAAGACGTGCTCGACCAGGTGTTCGGGTCCTTTTGCATCGGCAAATAGTGTTTCACGTGAAACACGAGAGGCCAACCGTCTGAAACCCTTTGATCTCGCCCACACGAATGCCTATAGTCCCGGCTGAATCCAGGCAGGAGCAGAGAGCGCAATGGTGGGCGCTTATGATGTCATCGTGATCGGAGGCGGTCACGCCGGCTGTGAAGCGGCGGCGGCAGCGGCGCGCGTGGGTGCGCGCACCCTTTTGCTGACCCACAAGATCGAGACCATTGGGGAAATGTCCTGTAATCCGGCCATTGGAGGGCTTGGGAAAGGGCATCTGGTGCGCGAAATCGATGCCCTCGACGGGATCATGGGGCGGATCGCGGACGAGGCTGGAATCCAGTTTCGCCTGCTCAATCGGCGAAAAGGGCCGGCGGTTCGGGGGCCGCGCGCGCAGGCCGACCGGGCGCTTTATCGCAGCGCCATGCAGCGGGTGATGCTTGATTATCCGAACCTCACGGTTCTTGCGGCGGCGGTCGAAGACCTGTGTCTGGATCACGCTCGACAAAGGGTGACCGGGGTGCTTACCGGGGATGGTCGAGAATTTCGCGCCGATGCCGTGATCCTGACCACCGGAACCTTTCTGCGCGGCATGATTCATATCGGTGAACGCAAGATTCCGGCCGGGCGGGTGGGCGAAGCGCCCGCGGTGGGACTGGCGCGAACCCTGATGGCCATCGGGTTCGAGCTCGGCCGCCTGAAGACAGGAACGCCGGCGCGCCTTGACGGGCGTACCATCGCCTGGGACCGGCTGGAAGAACAGCCGGGCGATGACGTGCCATCACCGTTTTCCTTTCTGACCGAGGCGATCACCACGCCCCAGATTGCCTGCCATATTACCCGAACCACGCCGGAGACTCACAAGATTATTCGGGACAACCTGCATCGCGCGCCCATGTATGCCGGCGCGATCGAAGGAACGGGGCCGCGGTATTGTCCGTCTATTGAGGACAAGGTGGTGCGCTTTGCCGACAAGGACGGCCACCAGATTTTTCTGGAGCCCGAGGGCCTTGAGACCCACTGGGTTTATCCC
>RFJA01000229.1 GCA_003695065.1 Alphaproteobacteria bacterium | reverse complement strand
GTTCGCAACCTGGCACCCCGTCCCATCGCCAGCCCCCGAACCCGCTATCAGAAAAAATTAAAAAATACCCCTTATAGTTGTGGCCGCGCGACGGAAACCGCTACCTTTGCGCTAGGCGCGCCCCGGCGACTACGACCTATAAGGGTATAGAAAACTGGTCGAAATGGCCGGATCGCGGTAAAATATCAAGCGGACATGCGGGTGCTCGTCACCTGCCTGTCTGTGGAGGGGTGAAAATAATGAGAGTGACAACCGCGCTCGGGACACGTCCCGAGATCGTGAAGCTTGCGCCTGTCGTACATGCGCTGCGCCAGAGATGCAGCGAATTCGACGTGACCGTGATCGCGACCGGGCAGCAGGGCCGGGTTTTTCACGAGACGGCCAAGGCCCTGGCGCTTCGAATTGACCGCTGGCTCGATGTTCTGACTCCGGGTCAACCGCTATGGCGACTGAATGCCCGGTTGATGAATGAACTCGGCAATGCGTTTGATGCTTCTGCACCTGACCTTGTGATCGTCCAGGGCGACACCCAGACCGCATTGGCCGGAGCGCTTTCCGCCAGTTTGCGCCAGACACCGGTGGCTCATGTGGAGGCCGGGTTGCGTAGTGGCAATCCTGACGCCCCCTTCCCCGAAGAGATAAATCGCCGGGCCATTGCCCAGGTCGCCCGTCTCCATTTCGCTCCCACAGCCACGGCCGCGCAAAATCTGCGCCGTGAGGGCGTGCCCCAGGACCACATCGCAATTACCGGAAATACGGTGGTAGATGCTCTGCAGCTATATCTGGAAAGCTCCGAGACGGCTTGCCACAAACGCCGGGACAACCGCTTGCGCATCGTCGTCACCACCCACCGCCGAGAAAGCTGGAACAGCCGCATTCATGACATTTGCGGCGCCGTTCGGGATCTGGCGGTCACACTGCCGGAAGCCGAGATCCTGTTCATCATGCCGCTTGCCCCGACGCTTTGCACCGTGATCACGGCTGCCCTGTCTGACTGTCCCCGAATCCGGCTGACCGATCCGTTGACCTATCCAGCGTTTCTCGGGCTTCTCGCCCGTAGCGATCTGGTCCTGACGGACTCCGGTGGCGTTCAGGAGGAAGCAAGCACCCTGGGGATTCCGACTGTTGTGATGCGCGACGAGACGGACCGGCCGGAAAGTCTGGCGCTGGCGTATGTGCGCCTAGCCGGCACCGGGCGCAAGACAATTGTCGCCATTGCCCGCGACCTGCTGCAACGGTTCAGTCGAGCTGGAACGAGAAGCGCCAGCCCCTTTGGCGATGGTGCCGCCACGCAGCGCATTCTGAGGGCCATTGACAACTGGTACGCGGGCAGGCTGCCGCTTCTCTCACCTGCCGAGGAATTCCCGCGATGACAAAGCCATGAGTGACGCGACAGACACGCTGTTCACGATCTACATGGCCGGACTACAGGGGCTTACGGCCGTGGTTGGCGTGCTCATTTTCCTGCTCAGCCTCGACGACCTGCTGCTCGACCTCGTTTCGCTCACGGGGCGTCTGTTCCGGCGCCTGTTCATCTACACTCGCCACAAAAGGTTGGATGAAGACGATCTGAATCGTGTTCCAGAACAGCCCGCAGCCATCATGATTCCGGCCTGGCAGGAAGGCACGGTCATTCGACGGATGCTGGAGAACAGTTGCGCCACCTATCGGTATCGCAACTACCGGATTTTCGTGGGTGTCTATCCCAATGATCCCGATACGCTGCGGGAGGTCGAGGCAGTGGCCCGGCGTCACCCGAACGTCATCGCCGTAATTGGCGACACACCGGGACCAACCAGCAAGGCCGACTGTCTCAATCGCATCTTCAGACGTATCCTGAGCCATGAACGGGACAATGACCACAAGTTCCGGTTCTTCGTGATCCACGATGCGGAGGACGTGGTTCACCCGTTAGAGCTGAAACTTCTGAACTACCTGATACCGCGCAAGGACATGGTTCAGCTTCCGGTGGTCGCGCTGGAGCGCCCGCTTTGGGACTTTACCGGTGGTCACTATATGGACGAATTTGCGGAGTTTCACACCAAGGACCTGGTGGTCCGTGAATGGCTCACCGGAAACGTGCCCTGCGCCGGCGTCGGATGCGGATTCAGTCGGCGGGCGATGCTGAAAATGGCAGGGCTGCGGCGCGACGGGCCCTTCAACCAGTCCAGCCTTACCGAGGATTACGATTTCTCCATGACCCTGAACCGGCTGGGCCTGAGCCAGATTTTCGTCCGGTTCTCCGTGTTGCGCCGCGCCGATGCGCTGAGCCCCGCCATCGGCCATCGCCGCACACCAATGGTTCGCGATCTGGTCGGAACGCGCGAGTATTTCCCGAGCGATCCCGGTGCGGCCTACCGACAGAAGGCGCGCTGGTTCCTCGGAATCGTTTTCCAGGGCTGGGAAACCAATCGTTGGATAGGATCGTGGCGGCTCAAATACGCCCTCTTTCGCGATCGCAAAGGCATTCTGACCGCAAACCTCGCGATCCTTGCCTACTTTATCGCGATCAATTTCGTCATCCTCGTCTTGATCGACTGGCTCCACGGGCACAGGATCGGCTATCCGCCGCTGGCAGAGCCGGGCGGCTGGGTCTGGACATTGCTCCTGCTCAATGGCCTGTTACTGATCAACCGGTCGATTCACCGGGCCATATATACTTACAGCATCTACGGCCTTGCCCAAGCCCTGGTTTCGATTCCACGTCAGGTGTGGGGCAATGTCATAAACTTCATGGCCGCTAGTCGAGCCATGGGACTGTACTTCAGACACAAGGCGATCGGCACACCGCTGAGGTGGGAAAAAACCCCCCATGCCTTCCCCTCCGAAGCTGAACTGCGTCCGTTTCGCAATCGGTTGGGCCAGATGCTCAAGTCCCGGGGCGCACTCAATGATCACCAACTGGCGCTCGCCCTTGCGCGCCAGCGTCGCAAAGGCGGTGCGCTGGGTGAATCGCTGCTGGCCGCCGGGCAGGTCAGCGAGAATGTGCTGTACGAGACGTTATCCGAACAGACTGGCCTGCCCCTGGTCGATCTTCAATCCGTGCGGTCGCCAGCGCCCGTTCCCATAGCGCCTGAGCTTCTCAGACGCCACGGCGTCGTCCCGGTTGCTGCCCTCGCCGATGGTACCCTGCAACTGGCCACTGCAAAGCCACTGACCGAAAGGGTCCGGTCCGAGCTGGCGGCAGCCGCCGGAAGACCGGTAAGCTGGGCGCTCGCCCGGCCAAGCCAAATCCTTCGTCTGGCCGACCCCTTGCCCGGGGAACCCATCAGATGATCTGCCGCATTATGGTCATTGCGGCTCTCCTTGGTGTCGTGCTCGGTCCCGATGCCGGTTTGGCGAGAGTATTCCCCCTCCTGGTTCTCTATGCAGACCAGATGACTGGCGCTCCTCCACCGCCGGTCACCGCCTACTCCCTGGCAGAGCAAGGATACAAGGCCTATGCAGCGGGAGATTATGGCGCCGCCGCAGCGGCGTTCGAGCGCGCCCTTGCCATCGACCCGAACCAACCCGATCTGGCCGCGCAGCTTGCCTACACCCTGAAGACGCTGGGTGACAATCGCGCTGCCGCCCGCTGGTTTCGCCATGCCATTTCCCACACACACACCGAGGTCGATTACCGGCTGCGCCGGGAGGTCGCGATCCTGGAAAACCGGTTCGATATGAGTGGTTATATCATCTGGCGGGAAAACGCCCTTGATGGTGGTGCACTGGCCGCTGCAGGGCCTTCGCTGACCCAGTCCCAGGGCGGTACGGAACTATCCTGGACGCCACCTCGCGTCGGGCTCAGGAACGGCCGGAGATTACAGTTATTCGCCCGCTTCCTCTGGGGCTTCGAGGGCGATACGCTGAAGATCCAGGATGACAGCCATCAGGCCGGCCTGGGCGCGCGTTATCGTCCCCTCAAGGCCCACAACCTGGTGATTACAGCGGAGCGACTCATGGGCATAGGCGATTTCGCCCGGGACAACTGGATGCTCAGGTCGAGCTATTCCTGGGACCGCGGCTATGGTTATGAGCCCGGCGCGACAAGCTGGGACTATGTCACCTTCTATGCGG
>RFJA01000228.1 GCA_003695065.1 Alphaproteobacteria bacterium | reverse complement strand
GAGATGCTCCGTGCGGCGGAGCAAAGAACCGTTGGCATCAACCCACGCCCGCGCTGCTTCCATGGCCGACTGGCCTTTTGCGGCGGCGCTCAACACCTTGTGGAGCAGGGCGCGCTGCTGGTCGTGAAGATCTTCGACAATGGCGGCGATGGCGAGGCGTTCCCAATGGTCGTCGGTGGCCACGGACCGGGCGGTATTGCGCAGCCAGTTGAAGCCCATCACCGAGCCCAGATAGAAGTAGGCTTCGGTGGCTTCCTCAACCGGCAGTTTCAGCTGCTGCGCCACTTCGATGATATCGCAGGTCGCGCCATAAGCTTCGAGAACCGAGACCTGGCGCGCCAGTTTCCGGTCCAGTCCCTGTTCGTGATACATGGCAACCTTCTTGGCCACCACATCGTGCTCGAAATCGCCAAGAATGGTGCTCGGTGCCCTGCGCAACCGCTCCACGTCGGGCCTGAACCGCTTGATGATGGCGCCGATCTCGAAGCCGGTCATATGGCGATGCAGGAACCACAAGGTCTGCCGGCGGACAAATTCGGCCACGTCGAGGTAGAGCAGGGTCTGGATGGCTGTGGGCACCTTGTTGTCAAGCGCGTCGATGGCGTGCCAGAGCGCCTCGATGGCGAAGATGTCCCGGACAACCACGAACGCCCGGACGATGTCCCCTGGTTCGGCCCCGATTTCCTCCTCAATGCCGAGGACAAATGCCGGCCCCAACCGGTTGACCACCTGATTGGACAGGACCGTGGCGATGATTTCCCGGCGCAATTGATGCTGCCCGATTTCCTCCCTGTAATGTTGACCAAGATGTCTCGGAAAATAGCGCACGAGATCCGCCTCCAGATAGCGGTCCTCCACCCCGTTGTCGCGCAGCAGCGCATCGTAGAGCGCCATCTTGGCATAGGCGATCAGCACCGCGATTTCCGGCCGGGTCAGCCCCTGGCCCTTGGCCCGGCGCTCGGCCAGGTCGTCGTCGCCTGGCAGCCCTTCAAGATCACGGTCGAGCCCGGCCTTGCGCTCCAGCCCCTGGACGAGACGCATCGGCGCGTCGTCTTCCCGGCCGGCCGCCGCTACGGCCAGTGTGATCGCCAACGACTGGAGGTAGTTGTCCTCAAGCACCAGGCCCGCCACCTCGGCCGTCATCTCTTCTAGCAGCTTGTCCCGGTCGGGCCGAGACAGCTTGCCGCCCTCGACCAGAGCGCTGAGCAGGATCTTGATATTGACTTCCCGATCCGAACAGTTGACCCCGCCCGAATTATCCACCGAGTCGGTGTTGATAGCGCCGCCGTTGCGGGCGTATTCCACCCGGGCGGCCTGGGTGAGTCCAAGGTTGCCGCCCTCGCCGACCACCCGGCATCGCAAGTCCCGCGCGTTGATCCGGATGGCGTCGTTGGTCCGGTCGCCCACCTCATGATTGCTTTCGGTGGAGGCCTTGACGAAGGTGCCGATACCGCCGATCCAGAGCAGGTCGGCCTTTGCCTTGAGGATTGCGGTGATCAACTCGTTGGGGGTGAGCTGGTCTTGCTCGATGTCAAGCCGCGCCCGGGCCTCGGGGCTGAGCCGGATGGATTTGGCCTTACGATCGAAGACGCCGCCGCCCGCGGAAATCAGCCGCGTGTCATAGTCGGCCCAGCTTGATCGCTCCATCGCGAACAATCGCTTACGTTCGGCGAAGCTGGCGGCCGGGTCGGGGTCCGGGTCGATGAAGATATGCCGGTGGTCGAAAGCGGCACAGAGTTTGATCTTTTCCGACAACAACATGCCGTTGCCGAAAACGTCGCCCGACATGTCGCCAATACCGATCACGCTGATCTCGGATTCGCGAATGTTGATTCCCAATTCACGGAAATGGCGTTCCACCGAAACCCAGGCGCCGCGTGCGGTGATCCCCATCTTCTTGTGGTCATAGCCATTGGACCCACCGGACGCAAACGCGTCATCAAGCCAGAACCCGTAGGAGCGGGCAATCTCATTGGCGATGTCGGAGAAGGCGGCTGTACCTTTGTCCGCCGCCACCACCAGATAGGGGTCGTCGCCGTCGTGGCGCACCACGTCGGGCGGTGCCACCACCTGCGTGCCGACCCGATTGTCCGTCAGGTCGAGCAGGCCCGAAATGAACATGCGATAGCAGGCAATGCCCTCGGCCAGAATCGCGTCCCGATCGCCTTCCCGGGGCAGTCGTTTCGGGTAGAAGACGCCCTTGGCGCCAACCGGCACGATCACCGCATTCTTCACCTGCTGCGCTTTGAGGAGGCCGAGCACCTCGGTCCGGAAATCCTCGCGCCGGTCGGACCACCTGATGCCGCCCCGGGCAACCGGCCCGGCGCGCAGGTGAACGCCCTCAACCCGCGGAGAGTAAACGAAGATTTCGGCAAAGGGGCGCGGCTTGGGCGCTTCGGCAAGCTTGCGGCTGGCGATCTTCATGGCAAGATACGCTTTGGGGCTGCCCGCTTCATCGCGCTGGTAATGGTTGGTCCGGACGGCGGCGTCCACCAGATGGAGAAAGGCGCGCAGGATCTTGTCCTGGTCGAGGCTTGCGACCCCGTCGAGATGTTCCAGGATGACCTGGCGATGCTTGTCGACCGCCTGAATCCGCTCCGTATCTTCGATTGTGGGCGAAAACCGGGCCTCGAACAGCGCCACCAGGGACCGCGCTATCTCGGGCTGCTCCACCAGTGTGGTGCGAATATAGTCTTCGCTATAGGACATGCCGAGCTGGCGCAGAAACTTCCCGCAGGCACGCAATATCACCACCTGTCGCCAACTGAGCCCGGCACTCAGCACCAGCGCGTTGAAGCCGTCGTTCTCGCACGCTTCTGCACAGACTGCGGTCAGTGTCTCCTCAAGCGGCGCCTTGACTGCCGACAGCTCGATGTCGTGCCCCCCGGGTTCCTTGAGGTAGAAGTTGTGAATGCAGCCTTCCGGCCGCTCGCTGTCGGGGTAACGGATGTCGTAGGCGAATTCCTCGATCACCTTGAGCCCGAGGTTTTCCAGCATGGGCATGCAATCGCTCAAGGGTATGACCCGGCTGGCGTGATAGATCTTGAGCCGCAGCGTGTCATCGCTGTCTTCCGCGAGCCGGTAGAAATTGAACCGGACGTCATCGGGGTGGTTCATTTCGATCAACTTGCCGATGTCCACCGCGGCATAATCGGCACTGAAGGCATCGCGATAGGCGTGGGGGAAGACGTGCTGGTAGACCTCAAACAGC
This sequence comes from Alphaproteobacteria bacterium, assembly GCA_003695065.1. Classification (GTDB taxonomy): domain Bacteria; phylum Pseudomonadota; class Alphaproteobacteria; order Sphingomonadales; family Govanellaceae; genus J090. The sequence goes on along the minus strand of RFJA01000228.1, from coordinate 8,303 downwards.
TCGGTGCCCCGCTCTTCACCCCATCGCTCGATCAGCACTTCCTTGAGATGGTCGCGCCAGCCCCGCGCCACCTCGGCAATGCGCGCCCCGATATCGTCGGGGTCCACCTCCGGAACCTGTCCTGGTCGGGTGCGCACGATAAAATGCCAGCGCGCCAGCACATCGTCCGTCAACTGCGCATAGCGGGCCGACATCTCGCCATTGAAGGCGTCGCACAAAATGGCCTCGATCCGCATGCGCAGATTGCTTTCGTACTGTTCGCGCGGGACGAACACGAGGGCCGAAACGAACCGGCCATGCTTGTCCTGGCGCAGGAACACCCGGGGATGGGGACGTTCGCGCAGATACAGGATGCCCAGGGCTGTCTCCAGCAGCCAGTCGAGCGGGACCTGAAACAGCTCGTCCCGGGGAAAGGTCTCCAGGATGTTGAGAAGCGCCTTGCCATCGTGGCTCATGGGATCGAATCCGGCGCGCTCGATGACCCACTGAACGCGGCGACGCAGGAACGGTATCGATTCCGCGCGCCGGTTGTAGGCGACCGAGGTGAACAACCCGACGAACCGGTGTTCGCCTATGGCTCTCGCGTTTTCGTCATATTTCTTCACCCCGATGTAGTCGAGGTGCACCGGCCGATGGATGGTGGATTTGACATTGGCCTTCATCACCAGCATCGGCGAGGGCGAGTCCATGAAATCACGAATTTCATCGGAAACGGCCACCATGCCGGCGGCGTTCCTGAGTACCTGGCGCTCATCATCCCTGAGGATGCCGAGGCCGCGGAGTGCCTTGGGTTCGGGACCGCTGTAATCATATTCGCGGTATCCGATCAGCGTGAAGTGATCGTCGCGCAGCCACGACAGAAAGGCTTTGGTTTCCGCCATTTCTTCCGGGTCGACCGCCCCGTTGCCGGCATCGAGCCCGGCGATCGCCTGCTCCATCGCGGTGGCCATGGCCGGCCAGTCGGTAACCGCGGCGCGGACGTCGGCAAGTACGTTTGCCACCTTGTCACGAACCGCCTCCAGCACCTGGCGCGAGGTCTTGCGGTCGATTTCGAGGTGCATCAGCGATTCCTGGACCACCGTCCCTTGGGCCTTGTCGGGCTGGCGCACACCCTCGCCGTCGCGCCGGGTGTCCAGCACCGGATGCAGCACGAAATGCACGTCCATGCCCGCCGCCGCCAGGTTGCCGGTGACCGACCCAACCAGAAACGGCATGTCGTCATTGACGATCTGGATGACCGAGTGCGAGGTGTGCCAGCCGTGTTCCTCTATGGTCGGATTGAAAACCCGGATCTTGGCCTCCCCCGGTTTCCGCTTTTCGGCAAATTTCCACATGGAAAGCGCGATGCCGTAGAGCATTTCCACCGGCCGTGCAATCAGGTCCTCGGGCGGGGCGTTGCGGAACATGCCGCGGATGAAGGCTTCGGCGTTTTCCTGGTCGGCCTTGGGAAGGCGCGTCCTGGCATGTTCCACGACGGCTGATATCTGTGCGTCACGCTGTGACCAATGTTTCACGCGGTCACCTGTTCTGTTTTTGCCATATTGATCGGAAACTACCCGGGCGTGCGATGTGAGGCGTTACCAGTGCAGCCAAGTATACGCGGATGCGGATTCGAGGTAAACGCTGTTTCATCTCGTCCATCTTTCATGGGCGATTACCCTTTCGGACAAATCGCCTGAGGTCGCCGGGACGGGCCGGCAGCGCGTCGAGCAGGGCGAGCTGGTTCGCCCCCGGGTCGGATTGCCGCGCCAGTATGACCACATAGTCGTTGCCATCGCCCGGCGCTGTCCGCCAGTCATCCACGATGGCGCACGGCGTCAATTCGGCGAGTGTTCGTTCCATGCGGCCAGGGGCCGCACCGTCGCGGCCGCCCCGGACCGCCCGTTCGGCGCGCACGAGAGCTTTCAGTCCTCCCGGGGTGTCGTGTAGCGCGGCCAGGAAAGCGTCGCGGTCAAGTCCCTGACGGTGGGCAAAGTTCATGGCGGCCGCATATTCGGTCAGGCGCGTCTTGTCGTAGTCGGTCCCGAATGCAAGCTTCAGTGCCGCGGTAAAGGGTGCCCGGGCCTGGGCGCGGATACCGTGGTCCCTCAGCAGGCGCTGATAGTCTGCCTGCACCTGCTGCCCGGTGCGATAGAACCCGTACACGTCGGCCAGCACATCGTACAGTGCATTGCGCGCGCGCCCGGCGCCCGCGACGCGTTCGCGCAGCACCGCGAGCGCCTCGCCCAGATCGGGTCCGGACGGCTGCTGCCATGCCGGCGCGCCTCGCCAGTTGATGGCGGCGAGGATAAAGTTGATGGTCTCCCCGTCGTCGCTCAGCGGTGCCAGAATTCCGCGATAGGGAATGTCTTGACCGGACTGGTCCGTATAATGGGCTTCAAAGCCCACGGGCGATCGATTGGCCAGCACTTCATACAGGTGGTCGGTGATCCGGCTCAGAATGCTGCGCCGGGGAACCTCTTCGGTCCGCCGCCCCTTGAAATCTTGTCCCATCACTGCGACGATCGCGGAGCCGACATGGCGAATGATCGGCTGGTCGTATCCTTGCTGAAGATCGATGACCACGCTGAACGGCTTGAAGGGGACCAGATCGTCGCTGGTGAAGTTTCGCAATGCAGGCAGGGGCCGGTCACCGGCCAACCGTTCCCACAGGTCGAAGAACCGATTGATCAGACGCTGTTCGGCCGCTGGAGCCGGTTCCTCTGATGCTGACTCGGACAATCTGTTCGCTCCTGGCGAGTTGTCTCGCCCGCCTTTTGACCTGCGTCATCATGGGCGAAGATACTTAAGGGGGCGTTAAGAAGCGCAGGATTGCGGCGGCGGCATGCGTAATCCTGTCGGTTGGTTCAAGTCTTGGTGATGTTCTGGCATTCCGATTGACAGCAAGGTTTCCATTGCGTACCGGAAAGTCTGCCTGCGCCTATTGTCTGTGTGTCCGCAACCCGAAGGGGGTTGCATCATTCGGGAGAATTCTGATCCCATGTTCCGTTATCTGAGGCAACATCCAATCGCTGTCGTCTTTGGCGTCCTTCTCGTCAGCATGGGGGTGTTTGCAGGGTACCGTATATTTGACCGCCCCACCGCGGCGCGGATGGATGACATGGCGGCTCCCGTGATCGTGGCGACGGTGCGGCCGGTGGACTTCGCCGACAGGATTCAGGCGATCGGAACCGCCAAAGCCAACGAATCCGTGGAAATCACCGCCAAGGTCACCGATACCGTCCGGCGCGTGAATTTTGAAGACGGGATGGAGGTGGAGGCCGGACAGGTTCTGGTGGAGCTGACCAGGGCGGAGGAACTGGCCCTTCTTGAGGAGGCCAAAGCGACCCTTGCCGAGGCGGAGCAGCAGCATCGCAGAATCGCCGATCTGGTAAGCCGTGGTTCGGCGTCCCGCGCCCGTCTCGACGAACAGACCCGGATCCGCGACGCTGCCCGGGCCCGTGTTGACGCGCTGGAGGCGCGCCTTGCCGACCGGTTGATCCGGGCGCCATTTTCCGGAATACTGGGATTTCGACAGGTCAGTCCCGGCACGCTGATTTCACCGGGAACGGTGATCACCACGCTTGATGACGTGGATCCGATCAAACTGGATTTTGCGGTTCCGGAGGGCTTCCTGTCGTCGCTCAAACCGGGACTCGAAATAGAAGCCAGGGCAGCGGCCTATGGCGACCGGGTGTTCTCCGGCGTAGTGCAGACCATCGAATCACGCGTTGATCCGGCAACCCGGGCGGTAACCGTCAGGGCGATCATCGCCAATCCAGAGCGGCTATTGCGGCCGGGCATGTTGCTTACTGTGGATGTCATCCGGAACCGCCAGCGGTTACTCGCCGTGCCCGAAGAGGCGCTCATTCCGATTCAGAGCCGACAATATGTTTATGTGGTCCGGGATGATGGAACCGCCGAGCGGGTGGCTGTGGAGCTTGGGCGTCGCCGACCCGGCGTCGTGGAGGTAAGGGCCGGACTCAAGGAGGGTGACCGGGTTGTGGTGGAAGGTGCCATTCGTCTGACACCGGGAGCCATTGTAAGAATACTGCAAGAGCGGGATATATTGGATCGAAGCGCGGCGGGCAGCCAGTCCCCGGTCTAGGGTTCCGGGTACAGAAGATCGCATGATCCGGCGACCGGGTGCCACCGACAATTGCAATCGGCCAATTTGGCGGAGGACGACAACCCATGATTTTGTCTGACATATCGGTCAAGCGTCCGGTGTTGGCCACCGTGATCAGCCTGTTGCTGTTGGCTTTTGGCGTGCTTTCGTTCGACAGTCTGCCGCTGCGCGAATATCCGGATATTGACAGCCCGGTCGTCTCCATCACCACCACCTATCCCGGAGCATCCGCGGATATCGTCGAGAGCAAGATCACTCAGGTGATTGAAGACCAGGTTGCGGGTATCGAGGGCATTCGCGCCATCGAATCGTCCAGCAAGGACGGGCGGTCCACCATCAATATCGAGTTCAGCGTCAACCGCGACGTGGACATTGCCGCCAACGATGTTCGCGACCGCGTGTCCCGGGTGTTGAACAATCTGCCCGACGAAGCGGACCCGCCGGAGGTGTCCAAGGCCGAAGCCGATGGCAGCCCGATGATGTGGTTCATCCTGACCTCCCCCGACATGAATGGGCTGGAGCTGACCGATTACGCCGAGCGCTATTTGGTTGACCAACTCTCCGTGGTGGATGGCGTCGCCCGGATTTTTGTGGGTGGCGGCCGCCGTTATGCCATGCGGGTGTGGCTCGATCCGGTCAAGCTGGCGGCCCGCGGTCTGACGGTTGCCGATGTGGAGGCGGCGCTACGGGCCGAGAATGTGGAGCTGCCGGCCGGGCGTCTCGAATCCGATGAACGGGAGTTCAGTCTTCGGATCGCCCGGCAATATCGAACTGCGGAGGATTTCAAGGCGCTGGTGCTCAAGCGCGGAGACGATGGCTATCTGGTGCGTCTTGGCGAGGTGGCCGAGGTTGAGCTGGGCGCCGAGGAAGACAAAAACGAGTTTCGCGGCAACGGCGAACCCATGGTGGGCCTCGGGATTGTCAAACAATCCAGAGCCAATACGCTGGAGGTGGCGCGCCAGGTCAAGGCCAAGGTGGAGCGCATCCGCCAATCTCTGCCAGAGGGCATGACACTCCTGGACGGTTCCGATGACTCGGTTTTTATCGAGGCAGCGATTTCCGAGGTGTATCGAACGCTGGCCATCGCCATAGCCCTGGTGATCCTGGTGATCTATCTGTTTCTCGGCAGTGTGCGCGCCATGCTGATTCCCGCGGTTACGGTTCCGGTCAGCCTGGTGGGGTCATTTATCGTCCTGGCCGCCTTCGGCTACTCGGTGAATCTGATCACGCTGCTGGCGCTGGTACTGGCGATCGGCCTTGTCGTTGACGATTCCATCGTTGTGCTGGAGAACATTCATCGTCGGGTCGAGAAGGGCGAGCCCCCACTTCTCGCCGCCTTCAAAGGCGCTCGTCAGGTGGCGATGCCGGTGGTGGCGACCACGCTTGTGCTCGTCGCGGTATTCGTGCCTCTCGCTTTCATCAGTGGCAACGTGGGCCGGGTGTTTACTGAACTGGCGGCGGCTATGGGCGGCGCAGTGGTGATTTCGAGTATCGTTGCCCTGTCCCTTTCGCCCATGATGTGTTCCAAGTTGCTCAGGCCCCATGCTGCCTCACCGACACGGCCCGGCGGCTTGATTAATTGGGTGGACCGGCAGTTCGACCGGCTTTCCGATGCCTACGACGCGGCCCTGGCGCAGGTCTTGCGCCATCCCGTGTTGGTGGTGATGGGCATGGTCGGCGTGCTTGGCCTCATCGTGGTTCTGGTCAAAGTCGTGCCGCAAGAGTTCGCGCCCGATGAAGACCGGGCCAAGTTTTTCGTCATGATTCGTGGTCCCGAGGGCGCCAGTTTCGACTATTCGGTGCGCAACCTGCGGGAAGTGGAGCGCGCCCTGATGACGCTGCGGGAAAGCGGTGAGGCGAAACGGGTTCTGGTGCGTGTTCCCGGCTTCGGCGGGGCGGACGAGATCAATACGGGTGTGGGGATCGTGGTCCTTGAGGATTGGGACGCGCGGGAGCGCTCCGCCAATGAGATCATGCGCGAAATGTTCATGCGTTTTCAGGGGATTCCCGGTGTGTTTGCCGTGCCGGTCTCGTGGGGCGGGCTGAAATCGGTCGGTGGCGGGCGGGGCAAACCCGTGCAGTTTGTGATTGGTGGTAGCACCTACGAGGAGCTCGCATACTGGCGCGACACCATGCTGGAGCGGATCGCCCGGAATCCTGGACTCATAGCGGTCGAGGCCGACCTCAAGGAGACCAAGCCCCAGATCCTGGTTTCCATCGACCGCGACCGGGCAGCGGATCTTGGTATCAGCGTCCAGACCATTGGCCGGACTTTGGAGACCATGTTCAACTCCCGCCGGGTGACCACCTACCTCGATCGGGGCGAGGAATATGATGTGATCCTGGAGGGGCATGACGCAAGCCGCCGATCACCGCAGGACCTGGAAAACATCTACGTGCGATCGGGAAATTCGGGTGCGCTGGTGCCGCTGTCCAGCCTGGTGACGCTCGAGGAGCGGGGCACGGCGGCGGCGCTAAACCGGTTCAATCGGCTGCGCGCCGTGACCATTTCGGCCAACCTTGCGCCCGGCTATACGCTCGGCGAGGCGCTCGAATTTCTCGAACTGGCGGCAAGGCAGAGTTTGCCGCCCAACGCCCAGATCGACTACAAGGGCGAATCGAGGGAGCTGAAGGACGCTTCCGGGGCGCTGATCTTCACCTTTGGTCTCGCCATTCTGGTGGTGTTTCTGGTTCTGGCCGCCCAGTTCGAAAGTTTCGTGCATCCCGCCGTCATCCTGGCGGCGGTGCCGCTCGCGGTGGCGGGTGCATTGGTTGGCCTGTTTCTGACCGAGGGCACGCTCAACGTCTACAGCAATATCGGGATCATCATGCTGGTGGGGATCGCTGCCAAGAACGGCATTCTGATCGTCGAGTTCACCAACCAGCTCCGCGACGCGGGACGCAGTTTCGAAGCGGCGATTCGCGAAGCCTGTCGTATCCGATTGCGGCCAATTCTGATGACGGCCATTTCGACCGTCATCGGGGCCCTGCCTTTGGTGTTTGCGGTCGGCGCCGGATCGGAAAGTCGAACCACACTCGGAATCGTGATTTTCTTTGGCGTGTCTTTTGCTACCCTGTTTACCCTGTTCGTGGTGCCGACGTTTTACAAGATTCTGGCGCGGGGGACTACGGCGCCTGGTGCCGTGGCGGCTGAACTTGATCGCTTGCGCGACGATCACCAGCCCGCTGAATAACTTCCGGTTGTCTCTATTGTGTGGCTTTGCCTGTATGTGACAAAGTCTCCATTGGACAAAAGCGGGTGTTTCCCAGTGCTTTTTTGCTTTTCGCGCGCCTCTATCGCGTCTTATGTGATTGGTCTCGTATTGGTCGGCGCTTTCGTGCCTTCGGCAATCGCGCGCGAACACGCGGGCAGGGTGGTCTATGACGTGGATATCGCGGGTCTCGGAGATGGCGCCGCCCGGGACCTGTTCAAGGAAACGTCCACCCTGCTGCGTCGCCGGGACGACCCACCTGCGGCCTTTGCAATCCTTCAGCAATGGATCCAGAAGGATATTCGGACTCTGCAAAAGATCCTGCGGGCGCGGGGCTATTATGCTGGACGGGTCAGCTACCAGGTGGACCGCCGGGTTGACCCTGTGCGGATCGAATTCCTGGTTGATACCGGCCCCCAATACAAGATCAAGTCGGCCGAACTGGTGTTGCACGGCCATGAGGTGGGCGACGCCGTTCGCACCGATCTGCACGCCTATTTGCCGGTGGCTGGAGAACCGGCAACCGCCACTCGCATTCTGGTCGCCGAAAAGGATATTCTGGCGCGCCTTCCCAACGTCGGGTTTCCCTTGGCAAAGCGGCGCGATCGCCAGGTCGTGATTCGCCACGCTGACCGCACCGCGCACCTGCACTACGAGATCGACCCTGGCCCGCTGGTCCGCTTCGGCGCGGTGGAGTTTCGCGGCGCGAAGGATGTCGAGGTCCGCTATCTCGAACGGTTGCTGCCCTGGCGCGAAGGCGACATCTACGATGACAGGCTGATGGCCGACCTTCGGGAGAATCTCGCTGCCACCAGCCTGTTCTCGGCGGTGACCGCAAGCCTCGGCAAGCCAGACGCCGATGGCCGCGCGCCGGTGCTGGTGACACTGGAGGAGGCCCCGCACCGCAGTTACGGCGGCGGGGCCGGATACTCGTCAGGCGATGGTTTTGGCGCCAGCGTCTTCTGGGAGCATCGGAATTTCTT
>RFJA01000024.1 GCA_003695065.1 Alphaproteobacteria bacterium | reverse complement strand
TTATCACCCTGTGTCTCCAGCTTTTGATCTGCATCTGTTTTACACAAACAATCCGGCGGCCCCGCCGCCGGCCACCAGGCGGGTCAAGCCGTTCTGGTAATTGGCCAGTTGGGCCTGCAAGTGTGGTGGTACGGTGCCGCTTTCAATCGCCGCCTGTTGCTTCAACAATTCAGCCAGCGGATTGACGCTGAGCGACCGGTAGGCCCGCTGAACCTCGGCGATGGCGTCATTGATCTGGCCCAGGGCGAACTTGGCAGCCCGTTCGGTGGACAGGCTGAGCCCGACTTCGAACTTGAGCCCGAAGACCCCGCCGAGCTCTTCCGACTCTTTCTCCTCTCCCAGTTTGAAGATCTTGTCCGTGGGAAAGATCTTGGTCGGCTCGATCCCCAGTGACGGGAGCGCATTGCGGTCTCCATCGCCGGCAAAAATCTGGACTGTGGAGCCATTGTTGACCGAGATTTTAAGACCGTTTCCGGCGCTGGAGAAGCTGGCCTCCGCCTTGATGTACTGGAACGACAAGCGATTGATCCGGCTTGCAATTTTGGCAAACGTATCGCCTTCGCGGATGGTGATCTTGCGCTTTGTCCCGCCATTGATGGCGATATAGAAATGGTCTCCGTCGCGCAAGGTGGTCTGGGTTTCCACGTTCCGGGTCTGTTTGGTCTGCAACGTGCCGGGGCCAAGCCCAAGCGCAGTCAGTACCGAGCTCCCGCGGGACGAAAAGGCAAGGCCTGCCGCGCCGTTGAAACCGGTGGCGCCGCCGAGCTGCTCGATCCACAGGTGGCTGCCGTCGGTGCCGTCGAGTTTGGCTGCGAAGGTATCCGTTACGCCGGATTTGCTACCACCAAGATCACCAGCGGTCCGGCCCGCCACATAGACATTGCCGGCGCTGACGGCGATGTCTTCGATGAAATCGCCGGTGCCGGTGCCCACATAGCTCGTCCACGCCGCCGAGGCGCTGGCGCCGGCGTCGTCGATGCGGGTGACGAAGCCGTCCTGCTGACCCTGGTGAGCCACCGCAACGGTGCCGGCGAGCGACGTGTTCCCGGAGTACCCGGCAACATAGATTGCACCCGCCTCTTCGGCGATGGCGGTGATGGCGCCCCCCTGCAGATCCCCCAGATCGAGGCTCCAGATTTCGCTGGTCAGGTCGGCCGGGTCGAACTTGCGCAACACCTCCCGCCCGCCTTCCTCGGCCGCCACGAGGACGCCACCATCGCTGGCCACCGTCACAGCCCGGGCCGTCTCGTCCGCCGCTCCGCCATACTGGGTTGACGCGGCCACGCTACCATCGTCTGCCGACAACCGTGCCAGAAAGGCGTCGCGGCCGCCGCCATGGACGTGCCCCGCGGCAAACCGGCCACTGGTATAGCCGCTGATATAAATATCGTCGTTGCTGTCGACGGCAATGGCTGTGGCGGCATCACTGGCCAGGCTGTCCAGTTGCTGTGTCCAAAGACGATCGCCGGAATTGTCGAACTTGACCACGAAACTGTCGGCTCCGTCGTAGAGTTCGCTACCGTCAAGCGTACCGTCGACCTTGCCGGCCACGATCACATTGTCCTGGCTGTCGATGGCGATGCCATAGCCTTCCGCTGTCCCGCTAGCTCCGAGAAGCCGCTGCCAGATGAGGTTCCCACTGGCGTCATACTTGCTGAGGTAAACGTCGGTGCCCTCGGCGCGGTTGATCTGATTGCCGAGATCGCCCTCGGTTGTCCCGATGACGAAGACATGACCCTGACTGTCCACCGCGACAGCCGTGGCGGCCGTCTCCACCGACGGACGGGTAAGAGGGTCTTCCTCGTCCCCCAGGTCAAGCTCTGTGAACAGGTCGGCCACCTGCTTTCTGATCTCGTCCACCACGGCGTTGGTCCGCCCGCTGGTCAGGTCCTCGCTATCGTCCGCTTCCGGAACCTGTTGGATCGGTGTGCCGGTTCCCGAGAACTGCTGCCTGACCGCCGCGTTCGGGTCGGCCGAGTCAATGCCGTCAAGCCGCGTGAAAGTGGCCGCCGCGGGACGGCCAGCACCGATGGCCCGGGTCGTGCCGGCGAGAAAAAGGCTGGGCTCCACCGCAGCGGCCGACAGGCTGACCGTCTCCGCCGTCAAGCCACTGATGGCGAGCGCGTATCCTTCGTCGCTAACCTCTTCAATTGTAAACCGGGCCGCATATCTGGCTACCGGATTGCCGTCGGCGTCGAACAGCGGATTGCCCTGCTCGTCAGTCGCTTGAATCGCGGAAATCTGGCTGTTGGCGTAATCCACCAACGCCTGCAGGGTGATCGGCCCCGAAATGTTCGAAAGGTCGATCTCGATGTCCTGGGTGACACCCGACTTGGTGATCGAGACGGTAAAGATTTCGGTCCCGGTAACGCCGGGAAGGGGGTCGTCTTTGGCGCCGGTCTGGATCACCGCACCGACCACCTTGCTTTCGTCCTTGCCCAGTCTGACCTGGCTTTCCACCCGGCTGCTTTTGGTGCCGTACAGCAGATCGAGCTTGTCGAGATCTGCTTCGGCGACATACGCGCGAATTTCGCCAAGCCCTCGCGCTAGCAGGGTGTCAAGCGGACGACGGGACGAGTCGGTGGTATTGGCCTCGGCCGCATATTCCGCGATCGCCTTGAGCTTGGTCAGGGCCCGGTAGAGCGTAAAGAGCGCCTTGGCGTCTCGATCATCCCCGGCGAGTTTGGATTCTGCCGAGCGCTCGTCGATGAACTTGTCGATGTTGCGGACCTCGTTGACCCGGCGCTCAAGGGACCGGGTGTCCTCGTCGAGCTCCCACGGCGCTTCCACCGCCGGGCCCCGCGTGGACGCGGGTATTGCGGGCAGGGTCGCGCTGGCCCGCAGAAAACTCTGCGCTTCATAGAACGCCCCGAGAAGAGAGGTATCGAACTGGACCAGTTGAAAACTGGCGCCGCCACTTCCACCGTTTGCGAGCCCGAAGACCATTGTTCCGCTACACCGCACGTTCCGGGTGCGCGAACGCGCACCCCGTCAGCCAGCCATTGTGCAGCGCGAGCGTAAAGAAAGCGTTAGGGTTTTGCTAAAAGGTTGCGGCCCAGCCGAATTCGATGGCGGTCGCACTATCGGATTCGCCCGGCGTGTTGGGGCGATCGTCCTCATATCGCACTTCCAGGTCGAAATTGCCGAACCGGGAAGGCGCCTGAACACCCGCCTCGAAGATATTGATCCGTTCGGCGTTTGCGCTAATGCCGTGGACGCCGGTGCCGTCGATGTTGATCCGCGCCCGTTCATAATTGGCCCGCCAGGTCCAGTTTTCTGAATCGGTAAACAACGCTGTAAACGACCATGCCCGGCTGTCCCCGTCAAGCCGGTCGCCCAGACTACGGCCGTGATAGCGATAGCCCGACCGATAGCGGCTGTGATTATAGACGACGTTGAACTGTGTATCGCGGATCAGACCTGCCGCTGTGTCGGTATATTCGGTGATAAAGCGCCAGTGCGCCCCCCTGTCGCCCCACGGCCCATCGACCGAGAAGCCGGCGAGCTTGGCGAACTTGAACGGCAGAAAGTCCTTTTCATCCTCGCCAATCAGTTGGCCAAACAGGGCAAGGGTCACATGGTCCGAAACCCCGAAAGACCAGCGGAAATCGGCACCGCCCAATTGATTGCCAGGGTCCTCTGAAACCAATCCCGGGTTTTCAACGTTGCCAACGCCGATCAATACATTGGTCCATGTCTTGAACCCGCACTGCTGGTCTTTGCCACACAACATCATGGTGCGTGACAGACCGATCTCGAAGTTGTCCAACGGTTCGAACGCAAAGCGGAAGCCCATGTAGTAGGGGTTGCGAATCAGGCGCTCGTCGTCATCAAGTTGGCCGAGAAAGACATTGAACTGCCAGGGTCCGAGCCAGCGCAACAGGGGTGTGCCAAACGGTCTCGGATTGAGGCGCATCAGCCCGATACGGGGCGCCGGCCTTGCGTTGGTCGAGACAATGAGCCCGCTGGCCCAGCCCGGTCCCCACCAATGGTCGATCCAGCCGCCGTAAATCATCCAGTTCCCCAGAGCAAACGCCAGATAACTGCCATCGAATGACAGCGTATCGTCCACGTCGTTCCCTTGGTAGCCGACAGAGAGACGGGCCGACGTCGCCGACCAGTTCATTTCAGCCGAGACCGATGCGTCGACCTCGTCGCGCGCGGTGTTGCCGAAATCGCGCGACAGCTTGGCCCGGTTGGTGGCGCGCGCTTCCGTCTTGAGCAACGGCCGGCCGAAATCGCGTGCCGACGGCATCTTGGCGCGTACCCGGGCCAGCGCCATGCGCACATGTGGCGGCAGCGGTTTTCCGGTGTCCGCCTTAAGCCGGGATGAAATCTGGGCCCACGGCAGGGGCCAGGTGGTAATGGGCCCGCGGATCAGACCGAACTGGGCAAGGATTTCGATATCGTTGCGAAGCTGTCGGTCTCCGGCCTCGGCCCACGGCCCGGCCACAGCGGTTCCGGTCCAAAGGGAAAAGAGACCGGCAATGACCACACCTGCGACCCAGCGTACCATGATCCCCCTGACTCCAGTGTTCGCAAAAACCCTTCGGTGCCACTGGGTATCACGACCGCCGAAAAGTTACATCTTTTTTTTAACCTTCTGCGCTCAGGAGCCGGTTCTTTGGTGCCGTCCATCCGATGATCGAGACGGCGAAGCGTTCAACCAGGCGCCGCGCCGGACCCATGCCGACAGCTCGTCGGCTGGCATCGGCCGGGCAAACAGATAGCCCTGACCGTAATCGCAACCGAGCTTGCGAAGCCGGTTCAACTGGTCCCGCGTTTCGATTCCTTCGGCGGTCACCTTGAGGCCGAGCGTGTGGGCAAGGCTGATCATCGCCTCGACAATCGCTGCAGCGTTTTTGTCAACATCCAGTTCGGCTATGAACGACCGGTCGATCTTGATGCTGTTGATGGGGAGCCGGCGCAGATAGGACATGGACGAGTAGCCCGTCCCGAAATCGTCGATCGCCAGATTGACCCCGAGTTTGTCCAGTCGCGCCAATGTCGCCAGACCTTTCGCACTGTCGCTTGCCATGGCAGATTCCGTGATTTCAAGCTCCAGGCGGTCGGCCGGCAGTCCGGTCTCCTTTAGAATCTTGCGAACGAATTTTCCTACGCCGCCCTCCTGCAGGTGGAGGGGGGACAGATTGAACGCGACACGGAATGGTCGAAGGCCCTCGCTGCTCCAGCGGACAGCCTGGCGACAGGCGTCTTCCAGAAGGCGCTCGGACAGCGGTATGATGAGCTTGGACAGTTCTGCCGCCGCCACAGCCTTGGCCGGCTCAACCCAGCCGCGCTCGGGATGGTGCCAGCGCATAAGCGCCTCCACGCCGGCAAGCTGGTTCGTGGCCAAATCGATCTGTGGCTGGTAATGAAGGATGAAATGATCGTTGTCGAGGCTGTGCAGAATGTCGTGCTCAAGACGGGCGCGGGCCTCGGCCTCCACAAGCATTCGGTCTTCGTAACGCACAAGGGTATCGCGCCCAATCCGCTGTGCCCGATGCAACGCCACGTCTGCAGCGCGCAGAAGCGCTTCCGGATCCTCGCCATCGCCAGGGAACACCGCCATTCCGGCACTGGCGGCGACCCTCAGTGTCCGGTCCTCGATGCGGCGCGGCGTTTTCACGGCATCAAGGATTCTCCTGCCGGTGCGATGCAGTTCCTCGATAGTCGGCGCCGGCGTCACGATAATGAATTCATCGGCGGCCGACCGCGATACCACGGCGCCAGGCCCCACAGTCTCCGACAAGGTTCGGGCCATCGAAACCAGAAGCCGATCGCCAACCCTGTGACCGAGCGTGTCATTAATGCTTTTGAAATCGTTGAGATTGACCACGAACACGCCGAGCATCTGACCCTCTTCGCGGGCTTTCACGAGCGCCCGCGCCAGTTCGCGACGCAAGCGGGCCCGATTGGGCAGACCGGTCAGGTTGTCATGGCTTGACAAGTGAATCACCGCCTCTGCGGCGGCCTTACGCTTTTCGGTGATATCGGTAAAGCTGAGCACCCAGCAACCGTCCTCGGTGCGAACGCCACGGAAGTCGAACATTCTTCCGTCCGGATGGATGTATTCGTCCCGGATCGGCTTTTCGTCGCAGTGGGATCGAAGACGGTCAACATAACGGCCTACCGCATCCCGTGCGTCCTCCTTGCAGTCATCCCCGCCGTTGAAACTGTGGATCAGCCTCTCATAGGGCAGACCGCGATAGAGACGCAGTCCCAGAATCTGGCATTCCCGTGCAAAGCGGCTATTCCACACCCGAAGCTGCAGGTCGGGATCGAGTATCACGATGGACGCATTCGCCCCGTCCATGACATAGTCGAGGAGTTCATGGTCACGTGTCGAACGGTAGGTTGCAGCGGCACTTTCGGCCTGCAGCAGAGCTCTTTCCCGGACCGCCTGGCGTCGCTCTCTACCGAGCTGCGCGATTTTCCAGCTTAGCAAAAGGCCGAGGGCAAGCGTGCCCAACAGTGTTGCCGCCACCCCCTGGCCGATGACGTTCTGGGATACCCAGAGGACTCCACACGGGATCAGCAGCCCTGGCACCAGAAAGCCCGCGGCGAGCTCCAGCCTGTCGTCTGCACCAAGAATCGCCAGAATCATCGCCACCGTTAGCAGGGACAGCACCGGCATTGAAAGATCACCTTCCGCCCCGATCAGAAAGGTGGCCGACGCCGCCCCCCAGGCGATGCCACTCAGGACCGCGGAGAGCGTCGCCACGACCCTGCGCATCGCGACGATCTCGCCAGTGGCCCGGCGCGCCAGCAGCCGACGCGACACATGGCGAAAAAGTTCGGTGACGGAAAAACCGACCAACCAGGGCAATGCGGCAACCGGCCCGGACGTTATCGTTATCCAGACGATGAAGCCCGCGGCGGCTGCCGCAGACAGTGCGGTGGTCAGGCCATGGCATCTCGCAGGGCCGCGACCGCGCCCGTCGATCAGGGCGGTCCTGACGCCGCTGCCGGAATTGGCCTCTCCTGTCGAGGGCGTCAACCGCCCGAACAACTCTTGAGCAATGCCCATTATGCACTCGAAAAAGGTTGTGCGCCAAAGGCCGGCCGGGGAGGGCGGCCTGCGCCTCGCGCTACCGAACCTTCGTCCCGGACCGAAGATCCTTTGGTCGAAGTGTAAATAGTCAATGCTTTCCGAGGGGTTAATGACAGCGCTTCTTGCCAGTCGGGCGCAAAACCGTTACACCTTGGCGCAAGGTGCAGCCCCGGCGAGCATGGATCATGAACGCGCTTTTTTATCTCATTCTGACGGTGATCAATCTCTACCAGGTCGTGCTGGTTGCGGCGGTGATATTCAGTTGGCTGATCGCCTTCAACGTCATTAACAGCCATAACCAGTTCGTCGCCATGTTGGGCACCGTTCTCGAGCGGCTAACCGAACCGGTGCTCGGGCGGGTCCGCACGGTCATTCCGCCCATTGGCGGCCTCGACCTGTCGCCCGTCATCGTGTTGATCGCCTTGCAGGTTCTCAAGGTCTTGATCGTTCGGGACATTGCGCCTGCGGTCGGGG
Source organism: Alphaproteobacteria bacterium (assembly GCA_003695065.1). Taxonomy (GTDB): domain Bacteria; phylum Pseudomonadota; class Alphaproteobacteria; order Sphingomonadales; family Govanellaceae; genus J090. The sequence goes on along the minus strand of RFJA01000024.1, from coordinate 21,890 downwards.
TTTATTGAGCCCGGGGACAATGCCCGGCGCAGGCTCGCCCGTCCGCGAATGTGACAGCGGCTTTACCCTTGCTGTCAGGGTCGTGCCCAAAGCGGACCGGAACGCGGTTGTCGGGGTTGCGGTAACCGGCGACGGCCAGGAGGTCCTGAGACTGAAAGTGACCGCCGCGCCCGACAAGGGCAGGGCCAACACTGCGGTCGTCGCCCTTCTTGCCAAAGCGTGGAAAATACCCAAGAAGTCGATCATGGTGGCCAGCGGCGCAACAAGTCGCCACAAGGTGCTGCGCATCGTTTGTCCTGGTCGGACGCGCGACCAGATCAAGAAATGGATAGATTCATACAGGAGCACATATGACCAAGGCGGAGATCATTGACGGCAAGGCTTTCGCTGCCAAACTGCGCGCCGATGTGGCGGAGGGTGTCAGGGTGTTCAAGGTGCAGTATGGTATGGTCCCCGGCCTCGCGGTCGTGCTGGTCGGCACCGATCCGGCGAGCGAAATCTATGTGCGCAACAAGGGCAAGATGACCCGCGAGGCGGGCATGAATTCGTTCGAACACAAACTGCCGGAAGATACCTCGGAGGGCGATCTTCTGGGGCTGGTGGACAAGCTCAACCGTGATGACCGGGTGCATGGAATTCTCGTACAGCTTCCCCTGCCGCGACATATCAGTGAGCAAAAGGTCATCGAGGCCATTGACCCCGCCAAGGACGTGGATGGCTTTCATGTGGTCAATGCCGGCCTCCTGGCCACCGGCGGCGAAGGCATTGTGCCCTGCACACCCTTGGGATGCCTGATGATGCTGAAACACCGGGTCGGTGACCTGAGCGGTATGAAAGCACTGGTGATCGGACGCTCCAACATCGTGGGCAAGCCGATGGCGCAACTGCTGCTTCGGGAAAGCTGCACGGTGACCGTCGCCCACTCGCGCACCAGGGATCTCGCAGCGGAATGCCGACAGGCGGACATATTGGTGGCCGCCGTCGGCGTGCCCGAACTGGTGCGCGGCGACTGGATCAAGCCGGGCGCGGTGGTGATTGACGTGGGTATGAACCGCATCCCCGGGGACGATGGCAAGACCAGGCTCGCCGGTGACGTGAATTTCGCCGAGGCGGCCGAGGTGGCAAGCGCCATCACACCGGTGCCGGGCGGTGTCGGTCCCATGACCATCGCCTGTCTGCTGGCCAATACGCTGACCGCAGCCAGGCGTCAGATGGCTAGTGGGTGATGGTGGACTTCCCCCGAGGTTTCCGGTCCGGAAGATCCGGTAAGGGCCTGTAGCCACGCAGGATCGCTTCGACCCCGGCCTCGATGAAGGGCACCAGTTAGAGAAAGCCTTTCTCGAAATCGGCCGAGGAACAGACCCCGCCTGACAGGCGGTCGAGGCGGCCGGTGTCGGCGAACGTCAGGACGAGAGCGCCTGACAGGTAGTGATAGGCCCAATAGTATCGCTCTTCCGGGACCCCCGGCACGGCCAGCTTCAGAGCGTCGATGAAGCGGCGCACGAACGGGTCGAATTGGCCTGAGAAGACCTCGGGCGCCCATTCCGGCGAGGTGTTGGTCTTGGCCAGAAGCTTGAAATAGGTCCGCCAGCCCTTGTCCGAGGATCGCGCTCGCTCCAAATAGGGCTGAACGTAGGCAAGGATCACATCGCGCAGGCCGGGCTTGCCGCCAGCGGCAGCGATGCAGCGGGCCATCGCCGCGTCCCGTTCTTCCATATGTGCCTCGGCGCGGCGCAGCAGAACCCGTGCGAACAGATCCCTCTTGGAACCGAAGTGATGGTGAGCAAGGGCCGTATCGACGCCTGCCTCCGCGGTAATCTGGCGCACCGTCACGCCATCGAACCCGCGCTCGGCGAAAAGCTTCTCTGCGGCATTGAGAATTCGCTTGCGTGTCGCCGTCGCTGGTGGCCGGCCCACGGGCCGTGACTTCTTTTCCTTTGGCGCCAACCTCGCCCCTCCACCTACTACTGTTAGAACCCGCCCATCTTATTGATCCCATGGCGCTTGACAACCGCCAAGCGGTCTGTCAATTGTTTCAATCAACGTTGAACAAAATAATTGAGTCTTTCCATGATATCGGACGACCACAGGCCGCCGCTCCAGAATGACCCGGGCAGTGACCGCGCTGCCGTGGAGCCGCACACCCGCAGGCTTCTTGACCGGCTGGCGTCACAACAGGCGCCAACCATGGACGAGGTGCCGATCGAACAGTCGCGCAAAGCATTGAAGGCCCTGATGATGGAGCTTGACCGCCCTGCAGTCAGCGGCGTTACCAGCCGGGAGGATACCATCCAGGGACCGAACGGACCGGTGCCGGTTACCATTCATACGCCGGCAGGCGCGTCGGGTCCGTTGCCGGTTGCGGTTTATCTGCATGGCGGCGGATGGGCGCGCGGCGACCGCGAGATGTATGACCAGATGTGCCGTCATTTTGCGCGTGCCGCCGACTGCGTCGTGATGAATGTGGAATATCGTCTGGCGCCGGAACATCGCTTTCCCCAGGGGCTTGAGGACAGCTATGCGGCGGTCGGGTGGGCGCACCGGCACGCTGGCGAGATCGGCGGGGATCCGGACCGGATCGCCGTTCTGGGCGATAGCGCGGGCGCGAATTTCGCGGCGGCCATTGCCCTGTTGGCGCGGGACGAGGGAATTGCGATCCGCCTGCAGGGTCTGATCTACCCGGGTGTCGATCTGCGCCGCAGTGACGCCTATCCGTCGCGGCGAAAATATGACGACATCTACTACTTTCTCGATCTGCAGCGTCTCCATTGGTACATCGACCATTATCTGGCCCGGCCTGAGGATGCGCTTGATTTTCGCGCCTCGCCGATCCTCGCTCCGTCGCACGAGAACGTGGCGCCGGCCTTTGTGCTGACGGCCGAGCTCGACCCGCTGTACGATGAAGGCGCGGCTTATGGCGACACTCTGAAAAAGGCGGGCGTGGCGGTGGATTACCGTTGCTATCCGGGGACGGTGCACGGCTTCTTGTCGTTCTCGAAGGCAATCCCGGCAGGGCTCGAAGCCCAGGACTGGGTGGCGGCGCGCCTGCGCGCGGCGCTTCATTCCTGAATGCTCCACCCCTGAATTCGGACCAGAAACCACGTTAGCTTGTCGAGGAGGCCAGGCGATGAGTGCACTTCAAGGGCTGATGCAAGACCATCCATTGATGATTTCCTCCCTGCTGGAGTACGCCGCCCGCTATCACGGTGATCGTGAGATCGTGACACTGACCGGGCCAGGACGCAGACACCGATACAACTATGCGGATTCGGCGGCGCGGGCTCGTCGGCTCGCCAAGGCCTTGCAGGCGCTCGGCGTCGAGCCGGGCGACCGGATCGCCACGCTGGCGTGGAACAACTATCGTCATTTCGAACTGTTTTATGGCGTCTCGGGTATTGGTGCGGTGCTGCACACGGTCAATCCAAGACTGTTCGAGGACCAGATCCGCTACATCCTGCGCCATGCCGAAGACCGCTTTGTCTTTCTGGAGCCGGATTTCGTGCCCCTGATGGAAAAGCTGGCCCCTGATCTGCCGGCGGTAAAGGGATGGTTCGTGCTGTGTGAGGAGCCGGAGATGCCCGATACGGCCCTGCCCGGTGCACAAAGCTACGAGACGCTGATCGGCGGCCACGCGCCCGAATTCGACTGGCCGGTTTTTGACGAGAACACTGCTTCGTCCATGTGTTACACCTCGGGCACCACGGGCGATCCCAAGGGGGTTCTCTACTCCCATCGCTCCACCGTGCTTCATGCCCTGGCGTCGGCCCAGAACAGCGCATTTGGTTTGTCTGCTGAGGATGCGGTTATGCCGATGGCCAACATGTACCATGCCAGCGCCTGGGCGCTGCCCTATATCTGTCCAATGGTGGGCGCCAAACTGGTGCTGTCCGGTCGCCATGCCGACGGGCCCACGCTGCATGATCTGATCACCACCGAACAGGTCACTTTTGCCAGTGGCGTGCCGACGGTCTGGACCATGCTGTTCCAGCATCTGGACGCGACCGGAGGGACGCTGGACAGCCTGAACAAGGTGCTGATCGGGGGATCCGCCGCACCGCAGTCCATGATCGACCGGTTCCGCGACCGGTACGGTGTTCAGGTTTTGCACATCTGGGGCATGACCGAGACCAGCCCGCTTGGCGTGGTCTCGACCCCGACACCCAGGGTCAACGCCTTGCCCCGCCAGGACCGTGACGCCATCCTGATCAAGCAGGGTCGCGCCCAGTACGGGATCGAGCTCAAGATTACCGACGAGGCCGGCAACGAACTGCCTCACGACGGCCAATCGTCGGGAGCGCTGTGGGTGCGCGGGCCGTGGGTGGCACGCGCCTATTACGGGCGCGAGGATGAACCCCTGCTCGACGCCGACGGCTGGTTTCCCACCGGGGACGTGGCAACCATTGATCCCTACGGTTACATGAAGATCACCGACCGTACCAAGGACGTGATCAAATCGGGCGGGGAGTGGATCAGCTCGGTGGATGTGGAGAACCATGCCATGAGCCATCCCGACGTCCAGATGGCGGCGGTTATCGGCGTCTATCATCCCAAATGGGAGGAACGCCCGCTTCTTGTCGTGGTTCCCAGGCCCGGACGCACGGTGGAGCCAGAGTCCATTCTCAAACATCTGGAAGGCCGGATCACCCGCTGGTGGATGCCGGACGCCGTGGTGGTGCGTGACTCGCTCCCGCTCACCGCCACCGGGAAGGTCTCCAAACTGACCCTGCGTGACGAATACAGGGATTACCTTGTCGATAGGTAAGGTTTCCGAGTTCGTGCAGGTCGTTCGTCCAGCCGTTCGGCACCTTTTGTCGCGCGGCGGTCAGGAATCGGGGCAGGTCGCCATTCGATAAGACCGATTTGCCCCCGGGCGTTGCCCTGTGACCGACGCTTTGCGCGACACATTCCCATGCGTCAGGATTGAGGTGGTCATCCCCTCTGATAAGACTTGACAAGACGTGGTTTTCAATGCACTTTATTTATTGATCGTTGAATTAATTAATTGAATGCGATATAAGCCTGCCCCGCCGGCTGGTATGCAGGCCCGCTTCGATCAACTCTAAGGGAGGTAAGACCCGATGAACCACACACAGCATTTGCGCAAGGCACTTCTTTCGGCCACGGCTGTTGCCACCGTCGCGGCAGGGATCGGCTTCGACGCTAAAGGGCCTGCCTTTGCGCAGACCATGACGATCGAGCAGATCACGGTAACCGCGCGGCGGCGCGAGGAATCGTTGCAGGACGTGCCGATTTCGGTGACTGCCATGAGTGGCGCCAGTCTGGAGCGGGCCGGGGTGCCCGATCTGGTTGCGGTCGCCAAGACGGTTCCCAATGTCACTCTTGAAGTATCGCGAGGAACAAATTCGACGCTCACCGCCTTCATTCGCGGCGTCGGTCAGCAGGACCCGGTGGCGGGTTTCGAAGCGGGTGTCGGCCTTTATATTGATGACGTCTACCTCAATCGCCCCCAGGGCACCGTGCTTGATATCTATGATGTGGAGCGGATCGAGGTGCTGCGCGGGCCGCAGGGAACACTTTATGGCCGAAACACCATCGGCGGGGCCATCAAATATGTGACCAAGCGGCTGTCCAGCGAACCCGAGTTCAAGATCCGGGGTTCGGTCGGATCCTACACGCAGCTCGACGTGGTCTTTACCGCAAGTGTCCCGGTCAGCGACACTTTCCGGATTGGCGGTTCCATCGCCCGGCTCACTCGTGACGGTTTTGGCGAGAACATCAACCTGACCGATCTCGACAACTACAACAAGGACGTCATTGCCGGGCGTCTGAGCATGGAATGGGAACCGTCACCGGATTTCTTCCTCCGGCTGTCGGGAGACTATACCGATGACGATTCCGACCCGCGCCAGGGCCATCGGCTGATTCCGTCCACCTCGGGCGATCCGGTGCTCGACGATATCTTTGACACCCGCGCCGGGCTTGATTTCCCCAAACAGGAAGTCAAAGGCGGTGGCGTGGCCCTTACCGCAGAATGGCAGGTGAGCGACAACGTCACCCTGAAAAACATCGTCGCCTACAGGGAGGACGATTCATCCTCGCCCATTGATTTCGATTCATTGCCGGCAGCGGACGTTGACGTCCCGGTGATCTATAATAACAAGCAGTTCTCGGAAGAATTCCAGATCAACTATGCAAGTGAAAAGCTGAACGGCCTGGTTGGCTTTTATTATCTTGATGCCAGCGCATCGAACGAGTTCGATGTGCTGCTGTTCACCACTATCCCCAATCTCAACGCCACAACTTTCGGGGATTCCGACACCTCCACCTGGTCTCTGTTCGGCGATGTGACCTATGACGTAAGCGATCAGATCAGCGTTTCGGTTGGCGGTCGCTACACCAGCGACAAGCGCTCGGCCGTGGTCATCCGCAGAACCCTGTTCGGCGTGTCTGAGGCCTTTGGCGGTTCCCCCCTCCTGTTCGCGACGACCTCGAATTTCGAAGGTTCCGAAACCTTCAAGGAATTCACGCCGCGCGCATCCATCGCCTGGGCGCCGAACGACGATCACAATGTCTATTTCACCTACTCCAAGGGCTTCAAGGGCGGCAGCTTTGATCCGCGCGGCCAGACCACCGCAGCCCCGGATCTTGACGGTGACGGCGACATCGACGCCGACGACATCTTCGAGTTCATGTTGTTCGAGCCTGAAACCGTGGACTCGTTCGAACTGGGCTGGAAAGCGTCGCTCCTTGACAATCGGGTCAACTTCTCGCTGGCCGGCTTCTATGCCGACTACAAGGACGTGCAGATTCCGGGTTCGGCCGGGTTTGACTCCGATGGGGACGGGACCATTGATTCCTTCATCGGCATCACATCCAACGCGGCGAGTGCCGACATCAAAGGAATCGAATTCGAAGGTCAGGCTCTGGTCGGTGTCGACGTGGCGCAGGCTGGCGACGATCTCACCTTCGCCTGGTCCCTCGGATACATCGATGCCGAATACAACGAGTTCATCAACGCGTTTGGCGTCGATGTTGCGGATCAGCAGGTGTTCCAGAACACGCCCAAATGGACCCTGTCGGGCACGTTGACCTATGGCATGCCCATGACCATCGGCAGCGCGGACGGACGGTTGACCTTGCTCAACCGGGTCTCCTACCGGTCAAAGACCAGCCAGTTCGAAACACCCAATCCGTTCCTGGATCAGCCGGGCTACGCGCTGTGGGACGTGAGCCTGGTGTGGGAGGACAACGAAGATCGCTGGCAGTTCGGCATCCACGGGAAGAACCTGACCGACAAGGACTATATTGTCGCGGGATACAACTTCGTGGACGCCAACCTGAACCCGACCCTGGGCACCGAAGGCACGCTGACCGCGTTTTATGGCAACCCGCGCACAGTCACCGCCACGCTGCAATTCAAGTTCTGAGTTCTCCGCCACTTCCCCGATGCAAGGCCGGCTCCCGGGAGCCGGCCTTTTTACCGTAACAATAGAGTTCGCCCCGGATGACGTATTTGAGGATGCGCACGACTTGCGACGGTTCACGGGCCGAGGCCAGGGCTGCGGCGTTCACTTCCTTGAGGGCGTGGGTGAGCTCCCCCGGGTGAAGCGTGATCAGTGGCTTGCCCAGCGCTGCTGCCAGCCCGGCGTCGAAGGCCGCGTTCCACTGGCGATACTTCTCCCCGAAACGGACGACTACCACATCGGCGTCCTCGATCAGGGTTCGGGTGCGGATGGCATTGATCCGGGCGCCCTTGTGGTCCTCCCAGAACGGGTCCGGCTCGTCCCCCAGGATCTCGACCCCGCACTTGTCGCTCGAAGCGTGGTCCGTCACCGGCGCGGTCAGTACCACGGGCAAACCCGCTCGTCTGACGCCCGCTTCGATCTGTTCCCGCCAGTCGCTGTGGATTTCGCCGGAAAGATAGACAGTCCAGGTGCGTTCGGTCATGCGATCGGCCTTGCCTATTCGTAGTCTTGCGGTTCAAGTTCCAAAGGCTGGCGGCTGGAGCCGCGCAGGTTCAGGAGCCGCAGACGCAACGCATTCAGCTTGATAAAGCCCTGGGCGTCGCGCTGGTCATAAACCTCGTCTTCCTCGAAGGTGACATGTTCCATGGAATAGAGCGAGCGGGGCGACTTTCGCCCAACCACATGGACGCCCCCCTTGTAGAGCTTGAGACGGGCGGTGCCATAGACGTCCTCCTGGGTCTTATCGATCAGCGCCTGCAGCGCCTCGCGCTCCGGCGAAAACCAGAATCCGTTGTAAATCAACTCGGCGTAGCGCGGCATCAACTCGTCCTTGAGATGCGCCGCGCCCCGGTCGAGGGTAATGCTCTCCACCGCGCGATGGGCGGCAAGCAGGATGGTGCCGCCGGGGGTCTCATAAATGCCCCGTGATTTCATGCCGACGAAACGATTCTCCAGGAGATCGAGCCTTCCGATCCCGTTGGCGCCACCCAGCTCATTGAGCCGGGCCAGAAGCGCCGCCGGTGTGAGACGCTCGCCATTGACGGCCACAGGATCACCCTTTTCGAACTCGATCTCGATATAGGTGGGCGCGTCGGGTGCCTCCTCGGGCGCGACCGTGCGTGAATAGACATAGTCGGGCGCTTCCTGCCAAGGGTCTTCAAGCGCCTTGCCTTCGCAGCTTGTATGCAACAGGTTGGCATCGACCGAAAACGGGGCCTCGCCGCGCTTGTCCTTGGCGATCGGAATCTGATGCTTTTCGGCAAAGTCGATGAGCTTGGTGCGCGAATTCAGGTCCCACTCCCGCCAGGGCGCGATCACCTTGATGTCGGGATTGAGCGCATAGTAGCCAAGCTCGAACCGGACCTGGTCGTTGCCCTTGCCGGTGGCGCCGTGGCACACTGCATCGGCACCGGTCTCGCGCGCGATTTCGATCTGGCGCTTGGCGATGAGCGGGCGGGCGATCGAGGTGCCCAGAAGATAAACCCCCTCATAGGCTGCATTGGCCCGGAACATGGGGAACACATAGTCACGCACGAATTCCTCGCGCAGGTCCTCGATATAGATTTCCTTGACCCCGAACATTTCGGCTTTCTTGCGTGCCGGCTCCAGTTCCTCGCCCTGGCCAAGGTCGGCGGTGAACGTCACGACTTCGCAGTTGTAGGTGGTTTGCAGCCACTTCAGAATGACCGAAGTATCAAGCCCGCCCGAATAGGCCAGCACCACTTTCTTCACTTGGTCCGCCATGGTCTCAATCCCCTGCTGGAACATCCTGCGCCCGACGACGGCGGGCCAGGCTCTCGTCTTGAAGTTCGGCGCGCAGTATAGGGAATCGCTGCGGACAGGCAAGCGGACTCACGCGCCCGAAACGGCTAATGTGCGCCGACCACGCCGGTCATTCGGCGGCGTGCGCTTCCCGCGCCGTCGCAAGCTTGCGTTCGACATCGGTAATGTAGTCGCGGGTCAGGGGGACAGCGGTCTGCTTCTTCGCGATCTGGATCTGGAAATTGACGTGGCCGGAGTAGGCAAATGCGGTCCACGCACCAGCCAGATAAAACTCCCACATCCGGGCGAAGCGTTCGTCGTACAGCTCGACCACCTTCCGGCGATTGGCCTGGAAACGCTCGTACCAGGCCTCGATGGTCCGGGCGTAGTGCAGCCGGAGAACCTCGATGTCGGTGATATAGAACCCCGCCCGCTCGATCACCGGGGCGATTTCCGACAGTGCCGGCACGTAGCCGCCGGGAAAGATGTACTTGCGCACCCATGGGTCAGTCCGGCCCGGCCCGTCGGCCCGGCCAATGGTGTGCAGCAGCATCACCCCGTCGTCGGTCAGAAGATCGGCGACCTTGTCAAAGAAAGCGGGAAAATGTGGGACGCCCACATGCTCGAACATGCCGACCGAGACAATGCGATCGAATTTCCCCTCCACCTTGCGGTAATCCTCCAGTGCAAAGGTGACGGCGTCCGCGACACCCGCCTCCCGTGCCCGGCGTTGCGCCACCTCCAGTTGCTCGGTGGACAGGGTGACCCCCTTGACCTTGGCCCCGCTAATCCGGTTGAGATAGAGCGCGAGCCCGCCCCAGCCGCATCCGATGTCGAGCACCTTGTGATCGGGCTGCAACAAAAGCTTGGCGGCGAGGTGAGCCTTCTTGGCCTCCTGGGCTTCTTCCAGCGTCTTTACCCCCTCACCATAGTAGGCGCAGGAATATTGCCGGTCACGATCAAGGAACAGGTCGTAGAGCGCGCCTGACAGGTCATAGTGGTGCGCCACATTGCGGCGCGCCCGTGACACCGGATTGATCTGCAACAGCATGCTGACCAGACGTTTCAGCCAGAGGCCACGCCTGGTGTGGAACCGGCTGCCCCGTTCCCACCGCATGTTGGATAACAGGAGATCAAGGAAGTCCTTGATGTCGCCGCCGTCCTCAATCGTCAGGCTGCCATCCATGTAGCTTTCGCCAAGCGCCAGATAGGGACGCAAGGCAATGCGCCAGGGCGTCAACCTGCCCTTGAGCCGGATCGTGACCTGCGGCTCTGGCGTGCCACCAAACGTGAGCCTCCGGCCAGCCGGGTCAATGACATGCAGCGTACCGGTCTTGACAATGGTATCGAGCGCCCGCGACAGCAACAGCATTCCACACTCCCGTTTGCCCCAAGGACGAGGGAAATCGTACTAGTTTCGGGAGTTTTCGGTCAAGCAGAGGCGGATTCGGCGTCTCTGTCACTCCTGCGGCGCTTTTCGCTCGCTGATTTGAGCTGGCCACAGGCGGCGAGGATGTCCTGCCCCCGGGTCGCCCGGATAGGTGCGGAAATACCGGCTTCAAAGACGATATCGGAAAACCTTCGAATCCGCTCCGGCGGCGAGCACTCGAATTCGGAGCCAGGCCACGGGTTGAACGGAATCAGATTGACCTTGGCCGGAATGTTGTAGGCCTTCAGCAGGCGCACCAGTTCCCGGGCGTCCGCGTCCGAATCGTTGACGTCCTTCAGCATCACATATTCGAAGGTGATCCGTCGCGCGTTGGTGGCGCCCGGATAGTCCCGGCACGCAGCCAGCAGATCGGAGAGTGGATACTTCTTGTTGATCGGCATGATGCGGGTTCTCACGTCGTCCCGCACGGCGTGCAATGATACTGCCAGATTGACTCCGAGTTCAGCCCCGCAGCGCGCCATTTCGGGGACCACGCCGGAGGTGGAAAGCGTAATGCGGCGGCGCGACAGGGAAATCCCCTCGGGGTCCATGACCACCTGCATGGCCGCCTTCACATTATCGAAGTTGTAAAGCGGCTCGCCCATGCCCATCAGCACAATGTTGGACAACAGCCGGCCATCCCGGGGGGACGGCCATTCGCCCAGATCGTCGCGGGCAACCAGTACCTGCATGACAATCTCCTGGGCGGTCAGATTGCGCACCAGGCGCTGGGTGCCGGTATGGCAGAAGCGGCAGGTCAGGGTGCAGCCCACCTGGCTGGAGACGCACAGGGTCCCGCGGTCTTCCTCGGGGATGAATACGGTTTCCACTTCATTGCCGTCAGCAAACCGAAGCAGCCACTTGCGAGTGCCGTCAACGGAAACCCGGGCTTCCACGATTTCGGGCCGACCAATCACATACCGTTCGGCCAGCGCTTTGCGCAGTGCGCTGGAGACATTGGTCATCTCGTCGAAGTCCCTGGCGCCACGGTGGTAGATCCAATGCCAGACCTGCTGGGTGCGCATCCGCACCTGGCGTGTCGGGACACCGACAGCCGCGATACGCTCCGCCAACGCATCGCGGGACAGCCCCACGAGGCATTCGCGCCCGTCACCCGTCACGGGCGCGCGGGGAACCACGAGCGGCTCTGTACCAGGAGGCGTGCTCAGCATGTCAATCCCTTCCGGACAACCCGGGCGTTTTCGCACAACCCGGATCTCAATAGCAGGCCTGAGTAATGGCGTTGTGGGCGGCTGTAAAGCCCGAAAGCGAATAGGTGTCCGTCGTGTTGGTGCCCCGCGCCGAGGTCCCCTTGACCACCAGGCGGGCACCCCGTTTCATGGCTTCGGTCATCTCCTGGTCCTGTTTGTCATCATAGGCCCACGCCCGCTCGCCCTGGGTAAACATCTTGTGGGTGCGCCCATCAATGATTGCGCTGGCGGTGCTTCCCTCCTTGAACGGATAGCCCACCACCACGTTGACCTGGCTTCTGATCTGGGCCTCCGGCCAATGGGTGATGATGACGTAGATCTCGCCACGACGCACGTTCTTGGGTGCGGTGTTCTTGGGCACCGAAATCATGTAGCAGGTCACCTCGCCATTGGCGCGGATTTCCTTGAACGCGTCCCAGTCCCGAAATCCCCCGAGAAACTGGCGCCCCTTGCTCTGGGCCTCGGCCGAAACCGCAAATAGGCTGCACATGATGATCAGGGAAAGGGTCTTTATGAATTTGGTCATGATCCCCACTTATGCCGATTCTTCCTGTTTTCCACCCGCCGCGCGCCGGTTGCGCGCGCGCTGGCGAACCCGTGGCCCGGTTGGTTGACCACCCGTGGCCGGCTCGGTCGGCCCGCCAACCCGGACCGGACGAGGCGGAAACTGTCCGAGCGTCTGCACCCGGTCATACATGGCGATCGCGCCGGCGGTTGCAACGTTAAGCGAGAACTTTGTCGGAATTTTGATCACGAAATCGCAGCGCTCAAGAGTTGCAGCGCTCAGCCCGAACATTTCCGCGCCCAGAATATAGGCCGCATTGCGGGGATGGCGAAAGCTTGGCAGATCTATGGCGTCGTCAGTCAGTTCGATGCCGACAAGCGCGCAGCCCACCGGCAGGGCCAACGCGTCGATATGATCGAAATGATACAGCGGGACGTTGGCATAGGTCTTTGAGGTGTCGGAGCCGGGTGCCCGGATCCGGGCATGGGCCGCCACGGTAAAGACAAAACTGGCGCCAAAGCCATGAGCCGTGCGCAACAGATTGCCCAGATTCATGGGCTTGTGCAGACCTTCTACACCGATCCCGAAGTAACCCCGCATGTCACCTCACCCGTATTGTGGAGGACTATAGAGAGCATAGAAACATTCACTTTGACAACCATCGCAACATAAACCACGGTTCTGGCGCCTTGCCGTTGAATTCTGCGGCGCCAAGCGGTATGGAATTGGCGATGCCCGGCGCTCTGGCAAACGACACACAGGAAGGACGATTGATGAACAAGGTCTACGCTGACGCAACAGCGGCCCTGGACGGCCTGCTCAGGGATGGCATGACCATCATGGCGGGCGGCTTCGGGCTGTGCGGTATTCCCGAAAACCTGATCGAGGCGTTGCGGCAGAGCGGCGCGAAGGATCTGACGGTGATTTCCAACAATGCCGGAGTCGACGATTTCGGCCTGGGACTTCTGCTGAAGACCCGCCAGATTCGGAAGATGATTTCCTCATATGTGGGCGAGAACAAGGAGTTTGAGCGCCAGTACCTGTCAGGCGAACTTGAACTGGAATTCAACCCGCAGGGAACGCTGGCCGAGCGGATTCGCGCCGGCGGCGCCGGCATTCCGGGCTTCTATACCAAAACCGGCGTTGGTACGCTGATTGCGGAAGGCAAGGAGCACAAGGAGTTCAACGGGGAAACCTACATACTGGAGACCGGCCTGGTTGCGGATCTGTCCATCGTCAAGGCCTGGAAGGGCGACCGGGAAGGCAACCTGATCTATCGCAAGACGGCGCGGAACTTCAATCCAATGATGGCGACCGCCGGCAAGATCTGTGTGGCCGAAGTGGAAGAGATTGTGGAGATCGGGGAGCTCGACCCGGATTGTATTCACACGCCGGGCATTTTCGTCGATCGGATCATCCAGTCGAAGAACCTGGAAAAGCGGATCGAGCAGCGTACCGTACGCGAGAGGGAGAACGCATAATGCCCTGGAACAGAAATCAGATGGCGGCGCGGGCCGCGCAGGAACTGGAAGACGGTTACTACGTCAATCTTGGGATCGGAATCCCGACGCTGGTGGCCAATTACATCCCCGAAGGTGTGCACGTGACGCTCCAGTCCGAGAACGGCATGCTGGGAATCGGTCCCTTCCCCTACGAGGACCAGGTTGACCCCGACCTGATCAACGCCGGTAAGCAGACCATCACGGAATTGCCGCATTCCAGCTATTTCTCGTCGGCCGACAGCTTTGCCATGATCCGCGGCGGTCATATCGATATCGCCATCCTGGGCGCCATGCAGGTGGCCGAAAACGGCGATCTCGCGAACTGGATGATTCCGGGCAAGATGGTCAAGGGCATGGGCGGCGCCATGGATCTGGTGGCCGGGGTCAAGCGCGTGGTGGTCATCATGGACCACACCGCCAAGGACGGCAGCCCGAAGATCCTGAAAAAATGTGACCTGCCGCTAACCGGTGTCGGCGTGGTGAATCGTATCATCACCAACCTGTGCGTGATGGACGTCACCGAAGACGGACTCAAGCTGGTGGAACTGGCCCCCGAGGTCACGGTGGACGAGGTCCGCGCCCAGACCGAAGCCGACTTCAAGGTGGACGAGACATTGGCGGCATCGACGTCCTGAGCCGGAATACGCCGCAGGGCAAGCTCGCAAAAAGAACGAGCGCAACTATTTGGAAATTAAAGGGTCCGACTCATCTACTTTCGGTGTCTTTGTCATCTTGCGGCAGAAACCGGATTCGGCGCACCGCCGCCCGGCTGCGCATGGCGCTGTCATCGCTGTCCCCGGAAATGGCGATCCTGGCGGGTGGCGCCGGGCGGTAGCCGAAGGCGCGTTCGAAGTCGGCCATGACGTCCACTTCTTCGCCCAGCCAGCGGCCGGTCTCGGCGTCCGCCGAGCGCAGAATGATGATCACCCCGTCCTTCTTCAGGAAAGGGTTGGGCAATATGGTACCCGGCGGGGCGTTCCCGCCCCAGGTGTAACTGATCACCTTGCCCGGGGTTGGCTTTCCCGCCATCTTGGCAAATGATCGTTTGAACCGGGCCCATAGGCCCTGGCGGCTCGACTTTTCGGCAAACCAGACGTGCACGGCGATCGCCCGATCATCCTCGCCCTTGACGGTCAGATCCGTGGCCGGAAGCGGATCGCTGACCTGCCATTCCCAGCGCATCACGGGCTTGCCTCGCTCGTCGTCGGTCAGCTCGCGGTGAATCAGCCCCGAGCTTCGATTGGCAATGACATGGACCGTGCCGTCGGCCTGGACCATGAACTCGGTGGCCGGAATGCCGTTGAACGTCACTTCCTCCCACCGGTCCCGCCCGGGACCCACCACCGCAGCGTTTGCCAGGCCCGCGACCAGCGCGGCGAACAGGGCAACAGCGGTGCGAGTCGGCCAGCGGACCATGGCTTACTCCGGCTTGTCGCGCAACAGGGCCTGGCGCGCCCGTGTCCGGTGGTGGTCCTTGATGTAGCCTGCCACTGCGGCCACCACCGCTGTCACCACCGAAGCGTCATCGGTAAAGCCGAGCCCGGCGATGAAGTCCGGAATCAGGTCGGCAGGGATGACGAAATAGGCAAGTCCGGCAAACAGGATGGCGCGAACCCGCGCCGGCGTCTTCGGGTCGATGGCGCAGTAGTAGGCAGCCACCAGGTCTTCGGCAAAGGGAATGCGGCCGACAACCCGGCGCAACTTGGCCCAGAATCCGGCCCGAACCCGCGCTTCATTTGCCCCGGTCTTGCTGATTGGGACCAGCGCCATTTCCCGCGCGACAGGCCGCAGCGCGTCCGTATTGGTGATGTTTTCGTCGTCCGCCGTCATTGCTTCCAGCATGGACCGCGCCGGCGTGCCGGACAAGGCCAAACTACAGTGTCGAAACCCGAACAAACATGTGTTAGAACGCAGGCCATTCCGAGATAATGATCCATCAACAAGATGAGGAATACGCGATGAAACTGGACGGAACGGCCGCCATTGTCACCGGCGGCGCTTCGGGTCTTGGTGAAGCAACCGCCCGCGGGCTGGCCGCGGCGGGAGCAAAGGTTACCATTTTCGATCTCAATGAAGAGCGCGGCCAGGCCGTCGCCAGGGATATCGGGGGCCTGTTCGCCAACGTGGATGTGACCCGTGAAGACAGCGTCAGCGCCGGTCTTGACGCCGGTGCCCAGGCCCACGGGGAGGCCCGGATCCTGGTCAATTGTGCGGGCATCGCCATTGGCGAGAAAACGGTCGGCAAAGGTCAGCCACACGGTCTTGACAGCTTCTCCAAAGTCATCTCCATCAATCTCATCGGTACATTCAACTGCATTCGGCTGGCGGCGGCCCGTATGGTCGCGCTTGAGCCGCTCGAAGACAACGAACGGGGGGTCCTGGTCAACACCGCGTCGGTTGCCGCGTTCGAGGGCCAGATCGGCCAGGTTGCCTATGCGGCGTCCAAGGGCGGCGTTGTTGGCATGACCCTGCCGGTCGCCCGCGACCTGGCGAAAGAAGGTGTGCGCTGCTGCACCATTGCGCCGGGCCTGTTTCTCACGCCGATGATGAAGGGCCTGCCTGAAAATGTTCAGGAAGCGCTTGGCAAGTCGGTTCCGTTCCCGAGCCGGCTTGGCGATCCGGCGGAGTATGCCGCGCTGGCCCGTCACATCATCGAGAACCGCATGCTCAATGGCGAAGTGATTCGCCTTGATGGCGCGCTGCGCATGCCGCCGCGCTAGCCTGCTCCGGCAAGCGGGATGACAGGGGCCCCGTTCGGGGCCCTTTTCCGTCTGATCGCCCGCTACAGCCGAAAGGCCCGATCCATGAACCGGGCAAGGGTGATGTCCTTTTCCGTGACCCCCTGCGCATCGTGGGTCGCCAGCGTCACCTCCACCCGGTTGTAGACATTGAACCATTCGGGGTGATGGTTCATGGCTTCGGCCTTCAACGCGACCCGGGTCATGAAGGCGAAGGCGGTGTTGAAGTCGGGAAACCGGAACGTCTTGCGAATGGCGTCCCGGCCTTCGACCAGCGCCCAACCGTCAAGGCCTGCCACCGCCGTTTGCAGGGCGTCACCGGATAGCTTGAGAACCATCAATTCATCTCCTGTGCCGTAACCTCAGCCATCAGCCTGTCCACGAAAGCGGGAACCACCTCCACCGCACGGCCATAAATCCCTTCATCAAACAGGCTGTTGCCGAGCGATGGCTCCAGATTGAGCTCAACCCGATGGGCGCGACCGATCCGCCGCACCGTATCCACGAAACCCGCCGCCGGATAGACATTGCCCGATGTCCCGATGGACACGAACAGGTCGCACGCCATTAGCTGCCGGTCGATTTCGTCGAGCCCCATGGGGATCTCGCCAAACCAGACGATGTGAGGGCGCATCGTCCCGACGGCGCCACAGGCGGCGCAGGGCGTGTCCACGCCGAGCCGGTCGGTCCAGGAACGCACGGTGGCGCACCCGGTACAGCGCGCTTTTGCCAGTTCGCCGTGCATGTGGATGAGATTGCGGCTGCCGGCCTGTTCGTGCAGGTTGTCCACGTTCTGGGTGATGATGACAACCTCGCCGGGATATTCCGCCTCCAGCCGGGCCAGCGCCCGATGTGCCCCGTTCGGTCTGGCGGCGAGCGCGACTTTGCGGCGCATGTTGTAGAAATCGTGGACCAGCTCCGGATTGTTCGCGAACGCCTCGGGTGTGGCCACATCCTCGATGGCGTAGCGCGACCACACGCCGCCCTCGTCGCGAAAGGTATCGAGACCGGAGTCAGCCGAGATCCCGGCCCCGGTCAGGATGACAATGTGTTTGTACGCCATCTGTCTCGGTTTTCCCTCCCGGATTGGCAGCATCCCGAACGATGCAGCCACTTGCGTCGGCCGCCCCAATCGGCCATATCGAGAGCCCAGTTGACCATAACCCTGCGCAAGGAGATGGACGTGGTCAAGGTACTCTTTGTCTGCCTTGGAAACATTTGTCGGTCGCCGCTGGCCGAAGGCGTGTTCCGCCATCGCGCACTGTCGGTCGGCCTGACCGAAGGACCAACCGGTCACGTCCTGGCCGATTCAGCAGGCACGGGCAGTTGGCATGTGGGGAGCCCGCCGGACGAGCGCTCGGTCCGGGTGGCCCGCAAGTACGGTATCGACATCACGGGTCAGCGGGCGCGCCAGGTGTCGGTCGAGGATTTCGAGATCTTCGACTATGTGCTTGCCATGGACCGTGACAACCTGCGCACTCTCCGGGAACTCGCCCCGGCACAGCACCACGACAAGCTGAGCCTGCTGCTCGACTATGCGGCCAATCCCAGGTTTCGCGAAGTTCCGGACCCCTATCTGTTTCGCGACGAAGCCGGATTCGAGCGGGTCTTTTCGGTCATCGCGGAGGGCGTCGAAGGCTTGCTCGCTCATATTCGGCGCCACCACTTGTCCGGTTAGGGGCCAAGCGGATACTCGGCTTCTGCGCGATAGATCGCTCCGTCGTGGCCGAGGTGGCTGGAAAACAGGACGAAGCGGGAAACCTCGAACGGCGGTGTGCGAAACCCATCATGGGCCTGGAGGAAAGCGCCAAGCCCGCCGACCTCAAGGTCCGGATTTCTTTTGCGGCCCCGATTGCTTGTACTGAAACGGGCGAGCGTGACATGGGGGGAGAATTTGCGGCCATCGGGGACCAGGCCAAGGCCGATCATCGCCCGCTCCACCTTGTCATGAAGGCGGCGAATCTGGTGCTCCGGCTGCACCCCGGCCCACAGGATACGAGGTGCTTTGAGCGTGCCGAACACCCCAACCCCGGCGAGGCTGAGGCTGAACCGGTCCATTGTGATGGACCCGAGCGCCTCGTCCACGTCGCCGGCCATGGCACCGTCCACTTCGCCGAGAAAGCGCAGTGTAATGTGAAGCTGGTCTTCGCGCTGCCAGCGGGCGCCTTTGACGCCGCCCATCAGCATCAGGGCGTGCTGGCGCACCGTGTCGGGCAGCGACAGTCCGACAAACAGCCTCATCGGTCTGTCTCAGAGAGCGCCCTCGCCACTATCGGGGCAAGGCGTTCTGCAATGACGGCGACGCCTTCACCATTGGGATGCATGCCGTCTTCCTGGTTCAGCGCCGGGTTGGCGGCCACGCCATCGAGCAGAAAGGGGTAGAGCGCCACCCCGTATCGTGCCGCCAGTTCGGGATAGATCGGGTTGAATTCTGCCGCATAGTCAGGCCCCATGTTGGGCGGGGCCACCATGCCGGCCAGCAGCACCGGAATGGCGCGGGCCTGCAGCGCTTCGATCATCGCTGCCAGATTGGCCCGGGTCAGGGCCGGGGCGATACCGCGCAGGGCGTCGTTGGCGCCGAGGGCCAGGATCACCAGATCGGGTGGGCTGTCGAGACCGGCCAACGTCCACTCCAGCCGGGCCAGTCCACCCGCCGTGGTGTCTCCCGATACGCCTGCATTGATCACGCGGGCCCCGATGCCCCGGTCTTTCAGCGCCTGTTCAAGCTGGTCAGGCAGCGCCTCTCCGGCACCGAGTCCGTAGCCAGCCGTGAGGCTGTCGCCAAAGGCGAGCACTGTGACATTGCCGCCCGCGGCAACCGGACCGCAAAGCCAGAGCAGGACAAAAGCCAGTCGAAACGTATTGATTAATCCAGTCACCATGCGCACCGTATAAAGGCTAGCCTAACAATCAGGACAAGACATGGCCACTCTCCCCCCGCTCATCAAGATCAACGATTGCCATCTCACCCTGACAAGCAGAGCCGGGCCCGTCCATATACTACGAGGCGCCAGCCTGGAAGTCGTGACCGGTGAGGCCGTCGCCATCATCGGCCCTTCCGGCTCCGGCAAATCGTCGCTGATGGCGGTGCTGACCGGTCTGGAAGCCGCCACCGCCGGCCATGTCGAGGTGGACGGTGTTGATCTGACGGGGCTTGGCGAGGACGATCTTGCCCGCTTTCGCCGAGGCCGGGTCGGCATTGTTTTGCAGTCGTTCCATCTGATTCCGACCATGACGGCGCTGGAGAACGTGGCGGTTCCCCTGGAGCTTGCCGGCGCGAACGACGCCTTTGCCGTGGCCGAGGCGGAGCTTGCCGCCGTGGGCCTCGACCATCGGCTCGACCATTACCCTGCGCAGTTGTCCGGCGGAGAACAGCAGCGGGTCGCCATTGCCCGGGCGCTGGCGCCGTCGCCCAAAATTCTGTGTGCCGACGAGCCCACGGGCAATCTGGACAGCGCCACCGGCGCTGCCATCATCGAATTGATGTTTGCCCTGCATCGCGAACGGGGCACCACCATGGTCCTGATCACGCACGATCCGGCATTGGCCAGCCGCTGCGACCGGATATTCGCCATGGCCGACGGTCGCCTGCGCGCGGAGGAACCGGGATTGCGGCTTCACGAGATCGGGAAAGTCCCATGACCCTGGCTCTGCGTCTCGCCCTGCGTGATCTTGGCAGCAATTTGCACGGCTTCCGGGTCTTTCTCGGCTGCCTGATCATTGGCGTTGCCGCCATCGCCGGGGTGGGATCACTGACCACTGCCATTGTCGAAGGTCTGCGCCAACAGGGCCAGGTGCTGCTTGGCGGCGATGTGGAATTGCAACTGACCCAGCGGGCGGCCACGCCCGAGGAACGCGACGCGCTGGCCGCCAGCGGCATCGTCTCGGAAGTGGTGACGCTGCGGACCATGGCCCGGAACCTTGCCAATCAGGAGCGCGGTCTGGTGGAGCTCAAGGCGGTGGACGGGCGTTATCCGCTCTACGGCGCGCTGAGACTGGACCCTGGCGGCGATCCGGAGGAGGCGTTGGCGCAGCGGGACGGCCTTTGGGGCGCGGTCATTGCGCCCGAGCTTCAGGCCCGTCTCGGGGTGCGCATCGGCGACCGGCTTTCGGTCGGCGCCACAACGGTGGAGGTGCGCGCCATTGTCACCCATGAACCCGACCGGGTGAACGATGGTTTTACGCTCGCCCCGCGGCTGATGATCGCCCGCGATGCCTTGACGCAAACCGGACTTCTGGCCTTGGGCAGTCTGCGCCGGCACAGCTATCGTGTGAAGTTGCCACCGGGCACGGACCTTGCTGCCTGGCGCGCCGGTATCGAGGCCGATTTTCCTGAGGCCGGCTGGCGCATTCGCGACCGCGAAGGCAGCGCTCCCCGGGTGCGCGAATTCGTCGGCCGGGTCCGTGATTTCCTGACCCTGGTGGGGCTGACGGCACTGGTCGTGGGCGGCGTCGGGGTTGGCAATGCGGTGCGCAGTCATCTTGAACGGAAAGTCGCCACCATCGCCACATTGAAAACACTGGGTGCGACCACACGCACCGTGTTTGGTCTATATCTTGCGCAGGTCCTGACGCTCGCCGGTGCGGGGATCGCCATCGGCGTGGTCCTGGGCGCCGCGCTACCCCATCTGGTGGTGGCGGTGGCGGGTGACCGCCTGCCGGTGACCCCATCGCTGGGTGTTTATCCATTGAGCCTTGGGGCGGCCGCTTTGTATGGGTTTCTGGTCACCCTGGCTTTTGCCCTGTGGCCGCTGGCTGGCGCGCGTGATGTCCCCGCTGCCCGATTGTTCCGCCAACAGGTGGGTCGCCGCGCCCGGCGGCGCCCGGGTGACCTGGTTGGCGTAGCCGCCACAGCGGCGCTCCTTCTGCTGATGCCCTTCGTTGGCTCGCAAACCCCCGCACTGGTGGCCTGGTTCGAGGCAGGTGCGGTGGCGGCCGTGGCGCTTCTGGTGGGTCTGGCGCTTGCCATCAAGCATCTGGCGCGCAAAGCGCCCCGCCTTCCCCGTCCGGTGTTGCGCCTGGCGGTGGCCAACTTGCATCGTCCCGGCGCCCCGACCACTGCCGTGGTTCTGTCACTGGGACTTGGCTTGACGCTGTTTACCACGCTGGCCCTGGTGGAAGGGAACCTCAATCGCCAGATCGCGGCCAATCTGCCGGCCCAGGCGCCTTCATTCTTTTTCGTCGACATTCAGAAGGCGGATGTGGACGCTTTCCTCGACCGGGCCCGGGCCATCGACGGCGTAATCGAAACCCGCGCCGTACCCTACCTGAGGGGGCGTATCACTCATGTGGACGGCGTGCCCGCCGAACAGGCGGA
>RFJA01000227.1 GCA_003695065.1 Alphaproteobacteria bacterium | reverse complement strand
GTGCGGATCATCGCCTGTCGTTCATTCGGCGCGGGTTTGTCGATGGACGTAACTTCGACCTGATTTTTGCCGGTGAATACAATCGCTGCAGCTATCGGCTATTCCAGCCGCAGCCATTTTTCCCGAACGTTTCGCAAAATCATGAGAACCGATCCGACGCGCTTCAGGCAGGACCACGCGCCGAACCCGCCAAGAAATTACCTGCGCGATTTTTTTCGCAAACTGTTTGGTAGCGTGGCAAAGCGAAGCGCACCTGATTGAGACGATAGCGCACGCTCGCCGGTGATATGCCTTTGCATGAAGCGGCAAACGATCTTAGCGTGCTGGAGTTGCTCTGGCCGGTTTAACCATAGCAAAAAGGAAGATCGCGTGAACGTTGCCGATGCTCTAATTCAAATCCTGTCCGCCCACGGTGTGCGCCGTCTGTTCGGCATTCCCGGCGATGCGATCAACGACGTCACCGATGCGATCCGCCGTCAGGATGAAGTTACTTTCATCGGCGTGCGCCATGAGGAGGCCGGTGCGTTTGCCGCATCGGCCATGGCCAAGTTGACAGGGCAATTGGCGGTCTGTGTCGGCACCGCGGGTCCGGGGGCGATCCATCTCCTGAACGGGCTTTATGATGCCAAACTGGATCATGCACCGGTTCTGGCCATCACGGGGCAAGTTGCACGTGGGTTCATTGGCACCCAAGCCCATCAGGAGGTTGATCTGAAAGCGCTGTTCGCTGACGTCGCCATCTATAACGAAACCATAACGACACCCGATCAGGCGCCGGAAATCCTTTTACGGGCCTGTCATGCGGCCATCGCGCATCGCGGGGTCGCGCATGTGTCGATCCCCACCGATGTGGCGGGCCAACCCGTGGACTTCGACGCCTGCCGCCCTCTGGGCCCGGCGCTTCCAGGACGTATTGCGCCACACCCGGGGGATTGCGTCGAGGCGGCAAGGATGATTTCGGCGGCAAGCAAGGTGGCGATCCTGGCCGGCATCGGCTGCGCCGGGGCGCGCGACGCGCTGATCGCCTTTGCGGAGGCCGCGAAGGCCCCAATCGTGCGCAGCCTGCGCGCCAAAGAGGTGATCGACGACGACCATCCCCTGTGTATCGGTGGCCTTGGCCTGCTGGGCGGATATCCGGGCGTCAAGGCCATGGATCGCTGCAATTTACTGGTGATGGTTGGGACCGACTTTCCATATCTGGATTTCTATCCCAAGGCTGCAAAAGTCATCCAGATCGACATAGAACCTACGCACATCGGGCGGCGTGCGCCCGTCGATCTGGGGTTGGTGGGCGACGCAGGCAGTATCCTGACGGCGCTGACCGAGGCGCTGGAGACTCCGCGGGACGACGAGTTCCTGCGTGACATGCAGATGGAGATGACCCGCTGGCGCACGTCGCGCGACCAGGCGGAAGCCGATACCACTACCCCGATCCGTCCTCCGCATCTGATGCGGGCGATTTCCGAGGCAGCACCGGACAACGCGATCTTTCTGGCCGACACTGGTACCGCGACCGCTTGGACGGCCCGGCACCTGCATGTGCGTCCGGGTCAGCGCTATAGCTTGTCGGGAGGGCTTGCCACCATGGCGTTCGCTTTCGCTGGCGCAATCGGGGCACAACTCGCTTTTCCCGACCGGCGTGTTGTCGCGATTTGCGGCGATGGCGCCTTTGCCATGCTGATGGGCGATTTTGTAACGGCCGTGAAATACAGCCTGCCCATCGTAACGGTGGTGCTGAACAACGCGAAGCTGGGGTTCATTCAACTGGAGCTGGAGGCCAAAGGCCTGCCCGACTGGGGCACCGATTTGACGAACCCTGATTTCACGGCTGTGGCCGAAGCCTGCGGCGGTTGGGGGCGAAAGGTCAGCGCTGCAGATGAAATCGGGCCGGCGTTGGAGGACGCATTTGCTCAGGACAGGCCAGCGCTTCTCGACGTTATGGTTGATCCAGATGCATTGATCATGCCCCCGAAAGTGAGTGTTTCGCAGGCGGTGAACTTCGGAATGGCCAAATTGCGTGAGATTTTTGGTTCCTGATGCGTTGCACTCCACAAAATAACCAAAGGCCGAATGAGCATTACGAACATAGTGGCGTCGTGCTAACGCACTTGAAACTGCGAGGCCGTGATCCATGGTGAGACGATATTTCTATGGCCTTTCGGTAGCGTTCATGTTGGCCCTGGTTCTGGTCGCAC
Source organism: Alphaproteobacteria bacterium (assembly GCA_003695065.1). Classification (GTDB taxonomy): domain Bacteria; phylum Pseudomonadota; class Alphaproteobacteria; order Sphingomonadales; family Govanellaceae; genus J090. The sequence continues at coordinate 4,861 of RFJA01000227.1, read as the reverse complement.
CGGTTTGGCCCCCCGTACTATGGTCGCTCGTGGTGATTGCGCCGCTGATTGGGGTCGGTCTGCATGATGTCTCACAGACGAAGCACACGATCCTGCGCAATTTTCCTGTGATCGGACACGGACGCTACTGGATGGAAAAAATACGGCCAGAAATCCAGCAGTATTTTGTCGAATCCAATATCGACGCGCGACCGATCGAACGTGAGATGCGTGCCATCGTTTATCAGCGCGCCAAGGGCGAGTTGGAGACCAAGCCATTCGGCACCGAGCGCGACCTCTACCGCGTGGGCTACGAATGGGCTGCCCATGCCCTTTCGGAAGTCGGTCGGCTCGACAAAGAACCCCGCGTTACGATTGGTAGCCCCCAATGCGTGAAGCCCTATTCGGCATCGCTGTTGAACATCAGTGCGATGAGCTATGGTGCGCTGTCGCCCGCAGCAATCCGGGCCCTCAATCGTGGCGCGAAGAAGGGCTGTTTCTATCACAACACCGGCGAAGGAGGCCTGTCGCCCTATCACCTCGAGGCGGGGGGTCATCTGGTCTGGCAGATCGGTACCGGTTATTTCGGATGCCGCACGAAGGACGGGCGCTTTGACCCGGACATGTTTGCAGACAAGACTGCACAGGACCAGGTCTGCATGATCGAACTGAAACTGTCCCAGGGCGCCAAGCCCGGCCACGGTGGCGTGCTTCCAGCCTGCAAGGTTAACAAGGAATTGGCCGATATTCGCAACGTTGCTCCAGGCGAAGATGTAATCAGCCCGCCGCGCCACAAGACCTTCTCCAACCCCATGGAAATGATTGAATTCATCGCGCGGCTTCGCGAACTGTCGGGCGGCAAGCCGGTTGGATTTAAGCTATCGGTCGGCCGCCGGGTGGAATTTCTATCCATTTGCAAGGCGATGCTGCAGTCCGGCATCACACCGGATTTCATTACAGTCGATGGCGGCGAAGGCGGCACCGGTGCGGCCCCCCTGGAGTTTTCCAATTCCCTCGGCATGCCAGCGCGCGAGGCGTGGTCGTTTGTCCACAATGCTCTGGTCGGGATAGGCAAGCGCAACGAGGTGCGCGTCATCGCCAGCGGCAAGATCATGACCGGGTTCCACATGATCCGCGCCATGGCCCTGGGTGCCGACCTGTGCAACAGTGCCCGCGGCATGATGTTCGCGCTCGGCTGCATACAGTCGCTTCGCTGTAATAACAACACCTGCCCTACAGGAATTACGACGCAGAACCCGGCTCTGATGAAGGGCCTTGTGGTGGCTGACAAGGCCGAGCGTGTGTTCCGGTTTCATCGGGCAACCGTCCAAAGCCTGCTCGACCTGATGGATGCAATGGGAATTTCGGGGGTCCGCGATATCACACCGGATCTGATTTTTCGGCGCATCGGTGACATGCGAGTCAAAACCTACGCCGAGCTGTACGATTTCCTCGAAGTCGGGCAACTGCTATCCGGAGATGAGGTTCCACCTGACTGGGCAGAAGCTTGGCGCGACGCCAGCCCCACCGCCTTTTCCCCAGCGGCCCGGACTGTTTGAAACGGAAGCGTTCCGCCATCAAGGCGGATGTGTTGAACACACGATACGGTAAACTATTGCAGGAGTGAACACGATGAAAACCTATATCACCGGAATCATTGCAGGGCTGATCGCCACCGCGGTCCTCTCGGTGCTGATGCTGCTGAAGGGCATGATGGGCATGATGCCCGACCTCAACGTGATCCAGATGCTCGCGGGCATGATGGGCCGTGGCGCCTTGATGGGCTGGATCGCGCATTTCACGATCGGGGCAATCTATGGCCTGGTGTTCGCGCAGATTGCCGGGGGCGGTACGACTGGCACAGCCGTTGCGCGGGGCGTCGTGCTCGGCGTCGTTGGGTGGCTTGCAATGATGATCGTGCTGATGCCGATGGCTGGCGGCGGCGTCTTTGGGCTGGCCATGCCGTCCGGCGTGATGGTACCGATTGCCACACTGATGTTGCATGGCATCTTCGGCGCGGTCCTGGGATTCAGTTATGCAAAGTTGACGGGGGACACCACCGCATCCTGAAGGGTCTCTGGCGCCTGAAAGCCATCCGTGGTCTATGTTTCGGCGGGCCGGGAATTCGCTTCATCGCCCAGCGCCCGGCCGTATCGGCGTGTGCGCATGCGGCGGACGATATCCAGCCGCAGACCGATCAAAGCCATGAAGCCAATCAGCGCCATTCCCAACAGACCGACGATCACGTTCTGACCCAGACGACCGACCGGGACCAAGAAGTTCCACTTGTGGATGAAGCTGAACACCAGGCGTTCGAGCTTCTCCCCGTCGGCCACCCGGTCGACCAGCACGCCCGCGCCGGTATCGACGAACAGGCTGGCCTTGACCGGCGCGCCGTAATCAATCCGCCAGACCGGCAGGCGCTTGTTGCGGAAATCGTATTCATGGCTGAACCGGGTAATCAGTTCCACGTTCGTGACTGCGCTATCGGGTGCGCCGGTGAAGCGCCGGGCGATGGCGACCGCAAGGTCCCTGTCACCGGTCTTCACCACTGCTCCGGTGGTGGCGTCCACGTAGATCGCCGGACCATCGGGCTTGAGCCCGGCGAACCGCGCCTCGCGGATTTCAGCGTCAGTCGTAGGCACCCTGGCTGGGCCCTGAACCGCCGTCGTTGCGCCATGATGACGCGCCCCGCCGCCCATTACCGCTTTTGGCGCCAGCCCGAGACGATAAAGCGGCTGACCCATCGCCCCTTCGACGAGCGCGACCGAGGCAATATTGCGCCCGTTGGCGATCAGCGCCCAATCCCGCTCGAGCGGCCACTGGCCACTTGCGACATCGACCGGACGGCCCATCCTGAGCTGGCTCGCCGGGGACACCAGCGCTGACTGGATCAGGTGATAAATGCCGGAGGCGGAAAACATGATCAGCGGCACAGCGAGCACATACCCCGCAATCCGGTGCCATCCGCGAGCGCCGGGCAGGCGTTTCTTGCGCCGAACGGTCACCAGCATCGCAATCCCGGTCAGTGCCAGCGCGAGCAGGCTGGCAACCATCGCGCCAACCACGACCACCCTGAGCCAATCCATGTCGGGCGGCACCCATTCCCAGGTATGCAGTGCCCGAAACACCGTTTGCAGCACGGTCTTGGTGTTGTTGTTGACGGCGGCGAGACTTGAGGTTTCCGTGTGGATGAAGGCGACCAGGCCATCGGTGCCGGCAAATTCCAGTTTCCATACCGGCAGCAGGCGATTGACCCACGGATAGTCGGCGTCAAAGGCAGTCTGGAGCGTGGCTGAGGTGATTTGGCGATCGGTGGCCAGGAAATGGCGTGCCAGAAACTCGGCCTGCATCCGATCGCCATCCTTGATCTCGGTCCCGTCCGCCGGGCGGAAATAGCGCCTTTCGGCCATCGGATCGCCGGTCACCTGCCACAGCACGGAACCGTCTTTGGCGGGAACGGTTTTAACCGCGACCGCTTCGGAAATTCCGTGCTCTCTCAGAGTCTCGGCAATTGGCCGCGCGCCCTCCAGGGAAACCGCTGCAGGCGGCGGCATGAACTGCGCCTGCTGCGGGCCGAACAACACCATCGCAATATGGGCGAGGCCGGAGAGGCCCCATAGAAGCAGGCTGATCCCGCCCACCAGCGCCAGCCACTGGTGCTTGGAATAGGACCAGCGCGCCGTCCTGGTCTTTACGCTCATCGGCTGACCTCCTCAGAACCGGGCGCGCAAGCCGCCAAAGAAGGCACGCCCTTGCCCCGGCGTATAGAGCGCCTCGTTGGCGAGGCGCTGATTGGCGTTGGTGGTGACATTGGAAATGAACACCTTGTCGAACAGGTTCTCAACTGATCCGAACAACTCCATGTCCGTCGTCAGCGTCACCCCGGCGCTGATCTGCACGGTCTCGTAACCCGGCGCGGCTTCCGTATTGGCATAGTCCGCCCACGGACCTTCCGGGATCCAGCGCAGCGTGGCGGAAAGGTAGAACGTGTCCAGCTGGTCGAATCGCGCCTCGGCAATCAGCACATGGCGCGGGACACCTGCCAACCGGTTGTTGCCATAGACCGTATCGTCATCAAAGGTGAAATCGTTGAAGGTATAGGCTGCGCTCAGCCGCAGTGCCTGTCCTTTCGCCTCCAGCGCCGTCTTGAAAGGACGCACATCAAGACCGAATTCAAGGCCCTGGTGAATGGTGCTTGCCCCGTTGGTGGTCACCGTCACCGGTCCGCGGGCGCCCGGCACGGCAAGGTCGAGAAACTCGTTCTCCAGCTCCGCCCGATAAAGCGCAACGTCCCACGAAACGATGCCCGCCCGCCCACGCGTTCCCACCTCGAACACGGTCGCGCGCTGTGGCTCGAGTGGCGCGAACGGGAAGATGCCCCCCGACGTCAGGTCAGCCAGACTCGGCGGCTCGAAACTGCGACTGACATTGCCGAAGATCTGGATATTGTCGGCCGCGTCCACGAGCAGGCCAAGACGCGGATTGAACTGGTCATATGCGCCGCGCCCAGTCACGGCGTTGACGACGGCATCCACATCACGGGTAGCGCGCACATACTGCCCGCTCGCAATCAGGGTGACAGTTTCGGTCAGACCAAGATCGGCCTCGCCATATATGGTCATCGTGCTCGAATCCTGATCAGAGCGTGAGCGCAACGGGCCACGCGCACCGAAATCGTTGGTGAAGGTCCTGGCGTCATTGCTCGAGAACGCATAGGCGGCCCCCAGCTGCCAGCGGCTCTTGCCGCCAAGATAGGGCAGGGTACCGGAAACGCGCGCCGAGGCCCCGACCTCATCTTCGCCCTGCACGATGATCCCGGCAAAGCGGGTGATCGCATGGTCGAGATTGCGGCGCGCATACCACCCGCCGAGCGCCAGAT
>RFJA01000226.1 GCA_003695065.1 Alphaproteobacteria bacterium | reverse complement strand
GCGTATGGCCTACTTCGGCGACGTGCTTGGGGTGGCTCTGGGGGTGGCTTTGGGGATGGATCCCGGCGCGCCGGTTGTTGCGGTCTGCCTGGTGGTGGCGCTCGTTTTGTCATTTCTCGGCCAGCAGCACTGGCTGGCGACGGATACGCTGCTCGGCATCATGGCGCAAGGCGCATTGGCGCTCGGCATGGTGACCTTGAGCCTGATCGAAGGTGCGCGGGTTGATCTGATGGCGACGCTGTTCGGCGATATTCTGGCGGTGCGGGCTGATGAACTGGTCTTCATCGGGGGGGCGGCCGTGGCGGCGCTGGGATTGGTCACTGCCTTTTGGTCACGTTTTCTCGCATTGGCGATCAACGAAGATCTGGCGCGGGTGGAGGGTGTGCCGGTGAACGTCGTTCGCGCTATCCAGATGCTGCTGATTGCCATTGTAATCGCCGTGGCCATGCGCATTGTCGGCGTATTGCTGGTCACGGCGCTCTTGATTATCCCGGCGGCGACGGTTCGGGGCTTCGTGCGGTCGCCCGAAGCCATGGCCATTGCTGCAGCAGCAACCGGATCCCTGGCGGTTCTGGGTGGGCTTGGGCTATCGCTGACTTTGGATACGCCGACCGGGCCTTCCATTGTCGTGGCCGCACTTGCCTATTTTCTGGTCGGCGCTCTGCTAACGGTTCACAGGGCGGCCCGGTAACGGGCGAAAGCAGCGTCCAGATCGGCTTTCAGGTCATCCACATCCTCAAGCCCCACGTGGAGCCGGATCACGGTACCTTCAGCGTGCCACCTGGTCGCGGTTCGGCAGTTTTTTATGCCCCGGTAAGCCATCACCAGGCTTTCGAAGCCGCCCCAGGAAAACCCCATCTTGAAGTGGGTCATCCCTTCGAGAAAGGCGGTCTCAGCGTCCTTGTCGTCGTGCTTGAGAATGATCGAAAACAGGCCGCTCGCGCCGTGGAAGTCGCGTTTCCACAGCTCGTGCCCCGGACAGTCGGGCAGGGCGGGATGGAGCACTCGGGCGACTTCGTCACGCTCCTTCAGCCAGGCTGCGATTTCGAGCGCAGACTGCTGGTGGCGAGCGAGGCGTACACTGAGCGTTCGCAGACCCCGCAGGCCCAGGTAGATATCGTCGGGGCCAGCGCATTGACCGATATGACCGCTGTGGGCGCGCAGCCGGGTGATCGCCCTGTCATTGGCGATGGCGGCACCCAGCATGGCGTCCGAATGTCCAACCACATACTTGGTCAGAGCATGTATCGACACGTCCACGCCGTGGCCCAGCGCTTCGAAATAAAGCGGTGTGGCCCAGGTGTTGTCCATCAGCACCAGGCTACCCGCATCATGGGCCGCTTTCACAATGGCTGGCACGTCGGCGACTTCCATGGTGACCGATCCTGGCGATTCCACGAACACCACACTGGTGTTGTCCCGGATCAGGGCGGCAATATCACCGCCGATCAGGGGATCGAAATACTCCACCTCCACGCCAAATTTGCTGAGCATCTGGTCGCAGAAGGTGCGGGTCGGTTCGTAGACAGTGTCGATCATCAGCATGTGATCGCCGGCGGCCACGAACGACAGAATGGCAGTGGTCACTGCGGCCAGTCCCGAGGGGTAGATCACCGCGCCGGCCCCGCCTTCCAGTTTGGCGAGCGCCTCGGCCAAGGCAAAGGTGGTGGGCGTGCCACGCCGGCCATAGGCCATGGTTTCGTGCGGTGCCTTGTACGCGTTGCGCAACTCCTCCACCGTATCAAACAGGATGGTGGAGGCATGATACACCGGCGGATTGACCGCGCCGCCGGTCCACGCCTTGCGGCGGCCGAGGTGGACGAGTTCGCTGTCTTTCTTGTGGGTCATGAACTGGTCCGCGAGCGATGGGCGTTAGCCGGTCTCGACGGGTGTCTCATCCCCGGCGCCCCATTCGGCCCAGGATCCGTCGTACACCGCAACCTGACGGGCCCCAGCCAAGTGAAGCGCCAAAGCAAGATTGCAGGCCGTAATGCCGGATCCGCAGCTGGTGACGATCGGTTTGGCAAGATCGACCCCGGCCTCGGAAAAAAGTTGCTTGAGTGCATCGGGGCTCTTGTAGGTGCCGTCTTCGTTAAACAGCGCGCCATTGGGGACATTCAGCGCACCGGGAATATGCCCCGATCGGAGGCCTTCGCGCGGTTCGGGCTCATCACCGCGAAAACGTGACCGGGAGCGGGCGTCGACGATTTGAGCCCCGCCGTCGGAGACGATGCGCATCATGTCCGTGCGGTCCCGCACCAGGGTGGTGTCGACACGCACGGTAAAATGGCGCTCCCTGGGCATCTGCGGAAGGTCGTCGGTGGGGCGGCCTTCGGCGATCCATTTGGCTAGCCCGCCATCCAGCACGGCCACGTCACGATGGCCAAAATAGCGGAACATCCACCACACCCGGGCGGCACTGTGAACCGCGCTGTTGTCGTAGATCACGATCCGGTTGCCGTCGCCAAGCCCCAGTTTGCGCACCCGGCTGGAAAATTTCTCGGGCGAGGGCAGCATGTGGGGCAAAGGGCTGTCGGTATCCGAAATTTCGTCTATGTCGAAGAAGACCGCGCCAGGGATGTGGGCCTGGGCAAATTCCGCCCTCGGGTCGCGGCCCTCGGCCGGCATATGCCAGGACGCGTCGACCACCCGGACATCCGGTGCACGAAGATGCTCCGCAAGCCATTGCGTTGAAACCAGCGGATCAGCGGTAACGACGGGCATTGAACACCTCACGCGGTTGCCGGCGTCGGGCCTGCGACCCTGGCCTGCTCTTCCAGCCATTCGGGAACAGGCAGGTCACGCTCGCGCAGAAACGCCGGGTTGAACATTTTGCTCTGGTATCGCTGACCGGAATCGCAAAGCACGGTTACGATGGTATGACCCGGTCCCAGTTCCTTCGCCAGGCGGATCGCTCCTGCCACATTGATACCGCTCGACCCGCCGAGGCAGAGACCTTCGTATCTGAGAAGATCAAAAACCACTTCAAGCGCTTCCGCATCAGGAATCTGGTAGGCGTCGTCAATGGGCGCGTCTTCAAGGTTGGCGGTGACCCGCCCCTGGCCGATGCCTTCGGTGATCGAAGTGCCTTCCGCCTTCAGTTCGCCATGCTTGTAGTAGTTGTAAAGCGCCGCTCCCATCGGGTCGGACAGGACAACCCGAATATCCTTGTTACGCTCCTTGAGCGCCATGGCGACGCCCGCAAGGGTGCCGCCGGTTCCGACGGCACAGGTAAAGGCATCGACCTTGCCGTCGGTCTGGGTCCAGATTTCGGGGCCGGTGGTGGCGATATGGCCGTTACGATTGGCCACGTTATCGAACTGGTTGGCCCAGATTGCGCCATTCGGCTCCGTTTCATTGAGCTCGGCGGCCAGGCGGCCCGAGTATTTGACGTAGTTGTTGGGGTCCTTGTAGGGTACCGCTGGAACCAGGATCAGTTTTGCCCCCACAAGGCGCAGCATGTCTTTCTTTTCCTGGGACTGGGTGTCGGGCAT
>RFJA01000225.1 GCA_003695065.1 Alphaproteobacteria bacterium | reverse complement strand
GCTGGCGGAAGGGCGCTATGGCCGGAGCTTCCGCATTGCCGGCGGAAGCTCCGGCCCCGGTCTGGTCCTGACTCCCCACATCACGGCAGCCACTGTCCTGCAGCACGACGACTTCAACACGACCACATTGGCGGAATTGGGCGCCGGCGCCAGTCTCAAGCTGTGGTTCGCCGACACACCAGTCAGCGCCCACGCGGCCAGTGCCGAAATGCTCCTTCAGTGGCGCGGCAAGGTCGCTGGTGACAGCGCCGGCCCTTCCGGTTTTGTGGCAACCTTGGCCATCCAGTTCTAGACCAATCTACCGACACGACATGACCCGGCGAATTCTCTGCGGCCGCACGCAAAGCCGATACGGCGACGGAAGAACAAACACCCCTGACCTTTGTTCAACGGGCGCAGGGAATGCAAAGAGTGACGGTCGTGCCCTGGCCCTCCACGCTTTCGATTTCCATCTTTCCTCCGCATTGAGTCATCAGATGGTTCGCTACGGTCAAACCCAGGCCGATTCCGGATTTCCTCTGGAGATAGACATTTCCACCCACCTCGAACGCCTTTGTCGCCCGCTGTACCAGGTCGGGAGTCATGCCCGGTCCCGAATCCGATATCTGTATGATGGCCCAGTCACTGTCGCGACGCGCGATGCGAACGCCAATGGTATCGCCATCACGCGAGAACCGAACCGCATTGCTGATAACATGTTGCAGGCTCTTGGCGAGATTTTCGATCGAAAAGCGAACAGGCAATCTTGTCGTCTCAAGTTCAAGATCGATCTCACGTTTTTCCTCGCCCAATGCCTCGTTCAGAATGCGTTGCCCCTCGTCCATCCAGAAACGCCTGAGATCAAAACGTTTTAGAGCAACCGGCCGTTGTGAATCGGCAAGGTCCAGAGCCTTTTCGACTTTCTGCAGGAGGTCGTTTCCGGCAGTGCTTATTGCCGCAAGGCTTTCACGTTTGTCACGATCTTCTTCCTTGGCGAGCAACAATTCGGCAAAACCGATGACATGGGTCAGTGGCGTCCTGAATTCGTGATTCAGATTGGCTATGAACAGCCTACGCGCTTCGGCCAGCGCTTCCGCTTCCATTTTGGCATAAACCAGGACATCCCGGTCCTTGCTGATTTTATGCGCCAGACTGATCACCGGAGCGGTCGCGTTGATCAAAACGAGTTCCCGCTCCGTGGGACCGCGCTCCTGTGGGTAGTATATGGCAACCGTCCCGATGACATGCCCCTCTCCGTCACAGATCGGCTTCGACCAACAGGCTTTCAGGCCATCCGCCAGGGCAAGATGCTTGTACTCCGACCAGTTCGGATGGGTTGCGATGCTTTCCACCACGGTCAATTCATTGTTGAAGGCCGCAGCGCCACAACTTCCGATACTCTTTCCGATAGCAATACCATCAATGGCATCAATGTAGTTCTGGGACAGGTTTCGGGTTGCTACGTGGCGCAGCAACCGATTGTCCTCGAGTTCGAGAATGGACAATCCCATTGCCGGATCAATGAGCACCAGGAAATCCAGAATGATTTCACAAGCCGCCTCGAAATGAGCGCCCGAACCGATGGCGGACAACGCCTGATGCTCCGCTTCAATAAGAATATCAGACAGTTTCTGTTTGGTGACGTCGGTCTGGATAGCGACATATCCCGCCACCTTGCCGGAAGAGTCCTCTACGGGAAATACGGCACTTTCAACCCAATACAATACCCCCTTTCTGTTGCGATTGCAGATTTCACCATGCCAGGTCTGACCCGCCTGAAGTGTCTGCCAAAATGAGGCCCAGAAGGCTTGATCATGAATCCCGGAATTGATCACATGATAGTTCTGTCCCACAAGCGCGGTCCGATCGTAACCGCTAACCTCGCAAAATCTGTCATTGACATGGCGAATGACACCATCGAGATCAGTCACCGCGATAATGTTATGCTCGATCAGTGGCGCGGTGATAATCCGTTCGAAGTCCAGCCCCGCGATGGCGGGAGATATCCATGAGCGCGTGTCCATAGTGCGGCTCCGGCGGCAATTGCAAAGCAGTGTCGGCAACGGAGAGAAAATGCTGCGCAGCCCAACGGCATGCTTCAAGGTTTCTTCAGGTCCGCCCGAGACCATGGGGCGTGTACCAAATGGACTGAAAAAATATTCTCGGCAGCCATTCAATAAAAATTTCTAGAACATTATGACTACATCCGGAAACATAGAGTACCATATCTACGAGCAAACACCTAAACCATTGAGAGATTCCAGACCCGAGGATCCAGACGCCAGGGTTGTAAGTCGCGATACCGTCTCACCAGGCCTGTTCCTTCGTTTTCAGAAAACGCACGCCGGGCCAGTCTTCCTGCGCCTTGTCGAGCCGCCAGGCGTTGCGGGCCAGAAACACCGGGGCGCCGCTGTGATCCTCCGCCATATTCGCCGTGTTGGCGTCGATGAATTTCTTGAGCAGGCGTGGGTCCTCAGCCTCGACCCAGCGCGCTGTGTGAAGACTGGTGGGCTCAAAGCGCACCGGGATTTCGTATTCGGTGCGGATCCGGTCCGCCAGCACATCGAATTGCAGCACGCCGACCACACCGACGATCCATTCCGAGCCGACCACCGGCTTGAACACCCGCGCCGCGCCCTCTTCGGCCAGTTGCTCCAGCGCCCGGCCAAGGTGCTTGGCCTTCATCGGATCTTCGGGCCGCACGGTCTGCAAATGCTCGGGCGCAAAGCTCGGAATACCGGTAAAGCGGAGCGACTCGCCCTCGGTCAGACTGTCGCCAATGCGCAACGACCCGTGATTGGGAATTCCGATGATGTCACCGGGCCAGGCTTCCTCCGCCAGTTCACGGTCACGAGCAAGAAACAGAACCGGATTGTGTATGGTCATGGTCTTGCCAGTGCGCACATGCAACATTTTCATGCCGCGCCGGAAACGCCCGGAACAGAGCCGGAAAAAGGCGATGCGGTCACGGTGCTTGGGATCCATGTTGGCCTGGATCTTGAACACAAACCCGCTCGCCCTGGGCTCGTCAGGTGTGACCTTGCGCTCCACCGACGCCTGGACCCGCGGCGGGGGCGCCAGTTCACCAATCCCGGCCAGCAGCTCCCGCACGCCGAAATTGTTGATGGCGCTGCCAAAAAAAACCGGGGTCATGGTGCCCTCCCGATAGGCCTGAAGATCGAACTGCGGGCAGAGCTCGCGCACCATTTCCACGTCTTCGCGCAGTTTCGCCGCAGCGTCCGCCGGCAAAAGCCGGTCGATCTTCGGATCGTCCACGCCCTGGCAAACTTCGCCATCAGCAACCTTGTCGCTCTTGCGATCGACCAGCAGCAACCGGTCACGGCGCAAGTCGTAGACGCCAAGGAAATTGCGCCCCATGCCAATGGGCCAGGTCACCGGCGACACGTCGAGCGCAAGGCCCTGTTCGATTTCATCGATCAGATCGAACGGGTCTCTGCCTTCGCGGTCCAGCTTGTTGACGAACGTGGCAATGGGCATATCGCGCAGCCGGCACACTTCAAAGAGCTTGCGAGTCTGGGCCTCGATCCCCTTGGCCGCGTCGATGACCATGACCGCGCTGTCGACAGCGGTCAGGGTTCGGTAGGTGTCCTCGGAGAAGTCCTCGTGACCCGGCGTATCGAGAAGGTTGAACATGTGTCCGTCATAGCCAAACGACATCACCGACGCGGTCACTGAAATGCCGCGCTCGCGCTCCACCTTCATCCAGTCGGAGTGGGCACGCCGGGCGTCACCCCGCGCTTTCACCGCGCCGGCGAGCTGGATGGCACCGCCGAACAACAGAAGTTTTTCCGTCAAGGTGGTCTTCCCGGCGTCCGGATGCGAGATGATCGCAAACGTCCGCCGCCGGGCGATTTCGCTTTCAAGGGTCATTGGCTATGGAGTCCCGTCCTGTCTGGAGCGGGACCATAGCGATTTTCAATCACTGCTCAAGGAAAAAGCTTGGCCATTGACACCCAGCTTGTGATCGTGGGCGCGGATGAACGCCTTCACTTTGGGGGCGATCAATTTGCGCCATTTCCCTCCATTGAAAATACCATAGTGACCGACGCCCTTCTGCTCGTAATGCGCCTTCATGGTGGAGGGCAAGGCGACGCAGAGATCATGGGCCGCCCGGGTCTGCCCGACACCTGAAATATCGTCCCGTTCCCCCTCGACGGTGAAAAGGGCGGTTCTGGTAATCTTCGACGGCTCAACCGGGCGATCCCTCGAGACCATGATCCCGCGCGGCAGATGATGCTCCATGAACACCACTTTCAGGGTCTGCAGATAAAACTCGGCCGTCAGATCCATGACCGCGCGATATTCTTCGTAGAAGGCGCGCTTTGACTCCAAACTCTCCTCATCGCCCTCGACCAGGTGCTGATACATCTCCCAGTGGGCATCCATGTGACGGTCCAGGTTCATGGACAGGAAACCGGCAAGCTGCAGGAATCCGGGATACACCCGGCGCATGAATCCGGGGTTGGGAAATGGCACCCGGGTGATGACTCGCCGCTCGAACCAATCCAGGGAGTGGGTTTCGGCGAACCGATTGACCGCCGTCGGGTTGACCCTGGTGTCAATGGGTCCACCCATCAGGGTCATCGAGGGCGGGGTGCAGGGATTGGCGTCGGCGCTCATGATGGCGATAGCCGCCAGTACCGGCACCGAAGGCTGACAGACTGCGACGACATGGGTGTTGGGCCCCAGAAACTCCAGCCACTCGATCACGTAGTCAATGTAATCATCGAGATCGAACTGCCCTTCATAAACGGGAACGTTCCGGGCATCGCGCCAATCGGTGATATAGACATCATGGTCCGGCAACAGCGCCCTTACGGTGTCTCGCAACAGCGTTGCGTAGTGCCCCGACAAGGGGGCAACAACCAGGACCCTGGGGTCTTCGCGCTCGGTCTCACGGCTAAAATGCTTGAGCTGTCCGAAAGCCTTACGGTCGACAACGCTTTCCGAGACCTTCACAGGCGTGCCATCAATTTCGGTCGTCTCAAGTCCGAATTGCGGTTTCCCATATCGTCTGGTGGTGTGCTCGAATAGATCAAGCGAAGCGGCCATCGCACGCCCGGCCGGCGTATATCCCACCGGATTCAGCGGATGACGCAACAACCGATGGCCAATATCCGCTGCGATTCGGGCCGGCGCCAAAGCGCTGTGTTGCCACTCGTACAGATGATAAAGCACGCCTTACTCCTCTACCCGACCCAGATCTTGCGGTGTGTGATCCCCTGGGCACCAAACCTTGGCCCATTAGGACCGAAAGCCTTTATGTTTTCAAGGCCGATGTCGAAATCCTCAAATTTCGCGACCTTTCTGGCCTAGGCTATCGATAAATCCTCAAGAGATCGTTATATTGCACCGCACTATAGATATTGCGCCGCAATAGGTCCTGGTCAATAGGAAAAATTGAATTATTCTAAGGAATATGATGATGAATACCGCACCCTCCTTTTCAGAAGCACTTGACATCAAAGGGAAATGTGCTGTCGTCACAGGCTCCACCAGTGGAATCGGGCTTGCGTTGGCCCGCGCCTTCGCCCGTGAAGGCGCAAATGTCGTCCTCAACGGCTTCGGGGAGGCCGACACGATCGAGAATATTCGCGCCGATCTGGCAGATTCCTGCGGCGTTACGGTCCGGTATAGTCCGGCCGATATGACCAGGCCGGACGAGATCGCCACCATGATTCGCGATGCTGAAGACGAATTTGGCGGTGTTGATATCCTGGTCAACAACGCGGGCATTCAGTTCGTTGCCCCGGTTGACGAATTTCCCATCGAAAAGTGGGACGCCATCCTGGCCATCAATCTCTCGTCGGCGTTCCGCACCACACGCGCCGCCCTCCCGGCCATGAAAAAGCGCGGCTGGGGTCGAATCATCAACATTGCATCGGCGCACGGGCTTGTGGCTTCGCCGTTCAAGGCCGCCTATGTGGCTGCCAAACATGGCGTTGTCGGTCTGACCAAGACGGTCGCCTTGGAGGTGGCCGAACTGGATATCACCTGCAATGCCATCTGTCCCGGATACGTCCGCACCCCCCTGGTTGACGGACAGATCGACGAACAGGCCAGGGTTCATGGCCTGCCCCGGGACCAGGTCATCCGTGACGTGATCCTGGCGGCCCAACCCAATAAACGATTCACGGAAGTGGAAGAAATCGCCGGACTTGCGCTATTCTTGTGTTCGGCCTTCGGCCGCTCCATGACGGGGCGGGCGATTTCCATGGATGGAGGATGGACAGCGAGATAGGCGCGCGCATGACCCGCAGACGTCGGTTATCGAAGAACAGGCTTGAAAAACTCAAGGGCAAGGAGCAGCGCACGCTTATCCTCCTGGGCGGTGTGCTCGCCGTGCTTGTCATCGTGATGATTCTGAAAAGCTAGATCGTCTTAGGTCTACTTTGAATCGGATAGTCTTTTCAAAATGTTGGATTTGTGATTCAAGGTGGATGCTGGAGAAGGAGGCCAGCATTCATGCCTCGAGCTATTTCGGAAGATCTTCGCAAGCGCGT
>RFJA01000224.1 GCA_003695065.1 Alphaproteobacteria bacterium | reverse complement strand
GCCCCCGCGGGTCGCGGGTGGCTCAAGTATGGTCTGTATGTAGGTCTCGCTTCGTCATTGGTGCTCTCTGCCGAGGCACAGTCGACGGCGAGCAGCGAGTCGGCAGAAACGATTCAGTTGGAAGAGTTTACCGTTACTGGATCCCACATTCCGACCACTGAAACCGCTTTCGACGCTCGGTCGATGCCGGTTGATATCATCGGACGCAATCACATGGAGCAGCTCGGTGTTTCCACCGCGGAAGAGCTTCTCCAGACCATGCCTTACACCCAGGCAAGTGTGCCGATTTCCAACAACCAGACCGGATTCACGCCGGCGGCCTCGTCGGTCAATCTCCGTGGTCTGGGTTCCGGTGCGACGCTCGTTCTGTTGAACGGTCGCCGGGTGGCGCCTTATCCCCGGGGTACTGGTGGTACAGTTGCGTTTGTCGACATTACCTCCTTCCCTCTGGCTGCCATCGAGCAGGTTGAGGTCCTCAAGGATGGTGCATCCGCGACCTACGGTGCGGACGCGATTGCCGGTGTGGTCAACATCAAGACCCGCAAGCGGTTCAACGGTGCTGAAGCCACCGTGCGCTATGGCAACACCACCTCGAAGGATTCGGGAGAGATCATCGCCAACATCATCGGCGGTGCTTCCACCGAAAACACCAACATGGTGTTCGGGTTGAACTACTATCGTCGCAACGACATCTTCAATTCGGACCGCGAATACTCGGCTGTTCCGCCATTCCTCAGCTCCAACTCCAGCCCGCTGAACTTCGAGGTGACAAGAGCAGCGGTGAATGAAGCGCTCAATGCAGAGGATGGAGGGAGTCGCCCGTTGGATGCGCTTTTCCAGGGCGCTCCGGAAAGCGCTAATTTCCTATTGGCGAAAGAGATTTTTAAGCAAGACTACATCAATCAACAGAACTTGGATCGATACGCCGTTTGGTCGGGGACGGTGTCTCCGCCGTCAGAATCCTTTTTGGATGGTTTCAATGCTCCGATTATTACTGTTGACGGGCTCCTGCGCGCCAGGCGAGACGTATTGTTCACTTCGACCTGGACCAATCGTGACCAAAACAACGGTAACCTTCCGGCATCGGCATACGACCTCAGCCGGACGAGGCCATCGTCCTTCAACTTCAACGAGTTTTCGCAGAGCTACCCGGCCTCGGAGCGCAAGGGCGGATTTGCAACGATCGAAAAGCGTATCCTCGGTACGGAAAACGTCTACGGTTATGGCGAGGTCTTCTTTCAAATGGTCGACGCCGTCAACGAACTCGCGCCATCAGCGACGGGTAATTTCCGCAATCCTGGCGGCGTCCCGCTGGTCATTCCGGCTCGCACGCCCAATCCGATCCTGACTCCCAGCGAACAGGCTGCAGGCAAGCGGACGGCCGCCGAAGGCGCCTACAATCCTTTCAATCCCTTCAATCAGGACTTCTCGGGTGGCACTCGCGCGCGCTTGGCCGAGTTCGGCAACCGAATCTACCGCACCACGAACACGGCCTTCAATGCCGCTGCGGGTCTCCGCGGCGAGAAGGTCATGGGGAACTGGAACTGGGATCTCAATGGTTATTACAGCCAGATCCGGCAGGCAACGCGCAATACGCTGGTATCGATTACAAAGTTCAATCGTATCAACAACGCTGCTGATCCGATTTTCGATCCGACCAGCGATCAATACATCGGTACCACAATTCCCTACAATCCATTCGGCTATTTCCGCAACGAGATCGAAAACAACAAGCTCGTGGCTCCTTTCGCGCTCGTGGAGCTGAAGGATCGGCGCGAGTCCGAACTCTACGGCGGATCCCTGGCGATCAACAATCCGGAGCTGTTCGAGCTTCCTGGTGGTTCCGCTGGTTTCGCGGCCGGTGTTGAATACCGATTCGAGACCATGCTGCAATCCCCGGACGAGGCCGGTTCCTCGGGTGACGTGATTGGCAGCTCGACGGACAATGCCACCAACGCGGATCGTGAGATCGGCAGCATCTATGCGGAAATGAACATTCCGATTTTTGGAGAGGACAACGCCGTCCCCGGTGCCTATCGCCTCAACTTGAACATCGCGGGTCGTTTTGAGGACTTCGTTACGCAGAACGACAGCATCTTTGTGCCGAAGGTTGCCCTGCGTTGGATGCCGGTCGACGACTCCTTCGTCATTCGCGGAACCTGGGGCCAAGGCTACCGCCAGCCATCGATGTATGAGCTTTATGCGGAGGGTCTGACTTATGCGCTAGCGCCGATCACGGATCCCGTGACTCAGGTCAACGAGCCGGAGCAGGATGTATCATCTGCCAGCAACCGGCGCCTGAAGGCGGAGGAGTCCGACAACTTCACCGTCGGCTTTGTCTGGACGCCTGAGTTCCTCCGCAAGGACAACCAGGCCTTCTCGGTCGGTGTTGACTACTGGTATATCAAGCGGACCGGCAATGTGACGGTCGATTATCAGGATGTCGTGTTCCGCGACTTCAATGGTGATCCACTCCTTCCAGGCGAGAGCGTTCAGCGAGACGCTGCGGGGAACATCGTCCTGGTTAACGCAATATTCCGAAACATCGGCAATGAGAAGGCCAAGGGTCTGGATATCCAGGCCAGCTACTTCTACGTGACCGAGAACTGGGGACGCTTCGATTTCCGCCTCGATGCCTCCTACCTGGATTCCTACAAGATCCAGCAGTTCCCCAGCGCTCCCTTCTTTGAATACAAGGGTGAGATGACGGACATTCTCTTCGACAACCAGACCGGTGATTCATTTCCGGGCTCCGGCGATGACGGCTATCTCGAGTGGCGTGGCCGCGCTTCTTTGAGCTGGTCGAAGGGCCCGTGGAACGCGAGCCTGAATGCCCGCTACACCGACGGCTTCCGCGACTTCAAGAGCGAGTGGGATCCGCGCAACCCGAACGACCCGGCTGGTTTCCGGCAGGTTGCCTCCCGCACGATCTTCGATGTGGTTGTGGGCTACACCTTCTTTGAGGGTCAGGACAGCTGGATGGGTGACACCCGGGTCGTCGTCGGTGTGGACAACATCCTCGATACCGATCCTCCGTTTGTCTCCAGCTGGGACAACAACTCCACCGGTTATCCCGGGTTCCTCTACACTGCGGAAAACCGTTTCTACTACATCTCGCTGACCAAGAAGCTCTGATCACGAGTTCGTAGATCTTGTTTTGAGCCGGACCCCAGGTGGGACCGGCTCTTTTTTTACCAACTTTTCGGCGCCGCTTGAGCAATCGCCACACTCAAAGGCGGAAATTAACGCAGGATTTGCGGGCGTTCTGGAAAACGCAGCTTCGACTCCGAGGCGTTGCGGACGATAATAGGCAACAGGCTTCTCTCTGTCTTCGACAGTCCGTCTTATCAGGAACAACTTCTCTTCAGGCCATGAT
>RFJA01000223.1 GCA_003695065.1 Alphaproteobacteria bacterium | reverse complement strand
CGCTCCACGGCGGGGCTGGTAATGACACGCTGCACGGCGGAGCCGGCGATGATACCCTCCATGGCGGTGCCGGCGACGACATCCTCCGCGGCGGTGCCGGTGATGACCTGTTCCTGATCGGAGACCAAAACGGCAGCGACCAAATCCATGGCGGATGGGGTTTTACCGACACCATCGACATTGGCGACGCCGTGGAAGATGGACAGTCCTGGCTTGTGACCCTGGAAAACGGCGATAGCTATTCAAGCGATGATGGCCTGGCGTTCCTTGATCTGGCCCAGGATACAGCCGGCATCATCACCTTCGAAGACGGCACGACCATTGATTTCGAAGGTATCGAGAAGATCGTCTGGTAGGAGATCAGTCAACATCGAGACACCTGACAACCTCGTCGGCGACCGCCAAGGCCGCGGTCAGCCCCGGCGATTCAATGCCATAAAGATTGACCAGGCCGGCGACTCCGTGCGCACCGGGCCCGTCAATGCGAAAGTCGGAAAACCCTTGGTCCGGACCCGCCAGCTTGGGCCTGATCCCCGTGTAACCAGGCGCCAGACGGGACGGATCGAGAGAAGGGTAGTAACGCCGAATGGCGTCCACGAACGCAGACCGGCGACTGTCGTCAAACCGGTAATCCACCTCTGCAATCCATCGAACATCTGGCCCGAACCGGGCCTGACCGGCAAGGTCCAGGGTGACGTGGACCCCCAGCCCTCCGGGCTCCGGCACCGGATAGACCAAATGGCTGAACGGTGAGCGACCGGAAAGGGCATAATAGTGCCCGATTGCCAAATGGCGTCGCGGAATCGGACCAGGCGTGCCAAGCATCGCCGCAACGTCCTGCGCCCACAACCCCGCCGCGTTGACCACGAGGCGCGCCTCCAGCCTGGTCCTGTCAGGCCCACCAACCACCCCGCAAGTCTCAATCACAATTCCCTGTTGCCCAATGTGCCCGCCCACAACAGCCGTGTTCAGCGCCAGTGTACCACCGGCGCTCTCCAGATCCCCAAGCAGATGGAGCATCAGGGCGTGGCTGTCGATGATTCCTGTGGATGGCGAAAACAGGCCGGCAACCCCTTCCACCTCAGGCTCCAGCGTCTGGATGTCGGCGCGACTCAGAGGCTTGAGATCATGCACACCGGCCGCTTCGGCGCGTCGCTGAATCTCCGTGATCCGGTCGCGCTGACCCTCCGACGTCGCGACGATGACCTTGCCGACACGGCTGTATCCTATTCCCCGGGCCTCGGCATACTCATAAAGCTGTTTTTTGCCCCTGATACAGGTGCGCGCCTTGAGGCTGCCGGGTGGATAGTAGATGCCGGCGTGAATGACCTCTGAATTGCGACTTGACGTTTCGGTCCCGAAGGCAGCAGCCCGCTCCAGGACAATCACTTCGCGGCCCCTCAGCGCCAGGGCACGGGCAACGGCGAGACCGATCACTCCCGCCCCGATCACAACGCACTCGACCTTTTCCACCACTCGTGGCTCACTCCCCTCTATGGCAGATAGCTTGCATCGCAGATGCGCAAATGCAAGTACTCGCCATGATTTTGGATCGAACCACCGCCAGAAATGTTTTCAAATCAGTTTGCGTTCCCCGGATGGCAGTTTTATGTTCCCGAAAACCCTTGAATTGAATGGAGTTGGCAGATGGCACGTATCTGGGCCTGGCTCATTATTCTGGCGCTGACCACTGTCTCGGCAGTGGCCCATCCGGTTAACCAGACCAAGGGAAAGTTCGAGGATAAATTCCGCCAACTTGAGGAGGTGCTGCCAACACCCAACGCCTACCGAACCGCGTCGGGCGCCCCGGGCCACGGCTACTGGCAGCAACGCGCCGATTACCGCATAGACGTCACGCTCGACGAAAAAGACCGGCGCATCAAGGGCCGCGAGACCATCACCTACCACAACAACTCTCCCGATACGCTGCGCTATCTCTGGGTATCGGTGGACCAGAACCGGTTTCGCCCCGAAGCCGACACGGTGCTCGCCCGCCCCGCCGAAAAGAAGGAACAATATACCTTCGACGACATTCGCAAGGAACTCGGGGACGGGAAATTCAAAGGCGGGCACGAGATTCGTGCGGTCCGGGACGCGGCGGGCAACCCCCTGCCTTTTACCATCGTCTCGACCATGATGCGCATCGACCTGCCCCAACCGCTTGTCCCGGGGGCCTCGGTCAGCTTCTCGGTCGAATGGGCGTACAATATCTCCGATCAGACCGTCCTTGGCGGGCGCTCCGGCTACGAACATTTCAAGGAAGACGGCAACGACATCTTCCAGATCGCCCAATGGTTTCCACGCATGGCGGCCTATACCGACGTAAACGGGTGGCAGAACAAGGCGTTTCTTGGAAGTGGCGAGTTTACACTGGAGTTCGGCGACTACGAGGTCGCCATTACCGTGCCCGCCGACCATATCGTTGCCGCCACCGGCGTGCTGCAGAACCCGGACGAGGTGCTAACCGAAATCCAGCGACGCCGCCTTGAAAAGGCGCGGACCGCAGACAAGCCGGTGTATATCGTCACCCCGGACGAGGCCAAAGCCAATGAGGCCGAAGGAACGAAGGCGACCAAAACCTGGCGCTTCAAGGCGGAAAATGTGCGCGACTTTGCGTTCGCCAGCTCGCGCAAGTTCATGTGGGATGCCTGGGGCCACAAGCAGGCGGACGGCTCCGTGGTGATGGCCATGTCGTTCTTCCCCAATGAGGCCAATCCACTGTGGGAGCAATATTCAACCCACGCCATCGTTCATACCCTTGAGCATTATTCGCGCTACACCTTCCTCTATCCCTATCCGGTTGCCCAGTCAGTCAATGGCCCGGTTTTCGGGATGGAATATCCGATGATCTCGTTCAATGGTCCCCGGCCGGAAATTGCGGACGATGGGACCAGGACCTATCCACGCAGGACCAAATACGACCTGATTTCCGTGATCATTCACGAGATCGGCCATAACTATTTTCCGATGATCGTCAATTCGGACGAACGCCAGTGGACCTGGATGGACGAAGGCCTCAACACGTTCCTGCAGTTTCTGGCCGAACAGGCGTGGGAGGAGAACTACCCCTCGCGCCGCGGCGACCCGCGGGACATTGTCGACTACATGAAAAGCGAGAACCAGGTGCCGATCATGACCAACTCGGAATCGCTCCTGCAGTTCGGCGCCAATGCCTATGGCAAACCGGCCGTCGCCCTCAACATTCTGCGCGAGACCATTCTGGGCCGCGAACTGTTTGACTTTGCATTCCGTGAATATGCCCGGCGCTGGCAATTCAAGCGGCCCATGCCGGCTGATCTGTTCCGCACGCTGGAGGACGCGTCGGGCGTCGACCTGGACTGGTTCTGGCGCGGCTGGTTCTACTCCACGGACCATGTGGATATTTCGCTCGACCGCATCCGCCATTTCCAGATCAACACCAAGGATCCGCGGATCGAGAACAAGTGGAAGGAGAAACAGGACGCGGAAGCGCCGGAGTCCGTTACCGACCGGCGCAACCGGGGCATGGAGCGCCGGGTCGACCGCTTCCCGGAACTCAAGGACTTCTATAACGAAAACGACGAATACACCGTCACCAACAAGGACCTGAACGACTACGCCAGCCTGCTTGCCGACCTTGAGGAAGAGGACAGGGACGTTTTGAAAACGAAGGACCACTTCTACATTCTCGACTTTTCCAACAAGGGCGGGCTGGTGATGCCCATCATTCTGGCCATCGAATATGAAAACGGGGACCGGGAGGAACTGCGCCTGCCCGCCGAAATCTGGCGCAAGAGCCCCGACAAGGTTTCCAAACTTCTGGTCCGCGACAGGAAAATCAGATCGGTGGTGGTGGACCCCTATTGGGAAACTGCCGACGTGGACATCTACAACAATAGCTGGCCCCGCAAGCCGGTGGAATCGCGCCTTGAAGTCTACAAGAGGCAGAAAAGGCGCGACATGATGAAGGACATGAACACGCCGCTCAGCGATGACGCCAAAAAGCTGAAACGCCGCTGATGGCCAGAAGCGCCTTAGTTCGCCGAGTCGCGATCGTTGTACCGCTCATTGCGCTGGCGATTGGGTCTGCCGAGGCCCATCGCTACCACTTTGCACTCACCACGATGACGTGCAACGAGCGAACCGGCGCCCTGGAAGTCATCCATCGCCTGTTTGCCCATGAT
>RFJA01000222.1 GCA_003695065.1 Alphaproteobacteria bacterium | reverse complement strand
GTGCAATTCCTTGGCGAGCTTGCGATACGCTTTCTTGATATCGGCGGGCGAAGCCGTTCGCGATACGCCAAGGGTCTCGTAAAGGTTCTTCATATCCGCGCCATGTTCAGCATAAAAGGGCCCATCGGCCACAATCCCTTCTTTTTAAATAGGATTGGTGGCCAAAGTGTAAAGATCCGGGGCCGTCTCGCCGGCCGGTCTCGAATCAGCCGCTGACCACGCGCCAGGTACCGTCAGGCTGCCTGCAGGCGGTGCCGTAGGCGGTCTGGGTTTCGCTGTCCACTGTCACTGTCTGCTGGAACTCGCGGCATTCCTGTCCGTTGTCGTTGGTAAAAGACTGTTGCGGCGTCACCGTGCCCGAGTTGCCCGAATCGGGATTGGTCCAGCGTGAGGTGGTGCCCGGGGGCGAGGTGGTCAAAGCCTGCTGGGTGGTGCGTTCCATTGCTTCCCGGTCCTTGCGGTCCAGCTTCTTGCCAAGCTGGCCACCAAGATAGGCTCCGGCGACCGCGCCGACCACCATTCCGACGCTGCCACCACCAATCTCGCGGCCGAGAAGCGCGCCCGCGGCGGCGCCGATCAGTGTTCCGGCCTGTTCGCCCTCGCGCCCTTGTTCACAGGCGCTGAGCAAAAGCGCCCCAATGCATGAGAAAACGACCAGTAATCGATGCATGATTCAGAACTTTCAGTTTGGGATTAGGGGTATCAACGCCTATATATGGTCTCCGCCTTCCGGAGACAATCGAGGCAATTCTAAAGGCTGCAGTTCCATGAGTCACCCTGCTGATCCCCTGGACATGTTCAAGGACTGGTACGCCGAAGCCGCCGCCGCCGAAGATGTCTACCCAGACGCGGCGTCTCTGGCGACCGCGACGCCCGATGGACGCCCTTCGGTGCGCATGGTTCTCTTAAAGGGGTGGGACGAACGGGGCGTCGTCTTCTATACCAATCTTGAAAGTCGCAAGGGCGAAGAGCTTGCGGTCAATCCTTACGCGGCGATCTGCCTCTACTGGAAGTCGATCCGGCGCCAGGTTCGTATCGAAGGGCCTGCGGTCCAGGTGTCGGACGACGAGGCCGACGCCTATTTCGCGAGCCGTGATCGCCAGAGCCGGATCGGCGCCTGGGCCTCAAGACAATCGCGTCCTCTCGAAGGGCCGCTTGAACTGGAGCGTGCCGCGGCCAAATATGCGGCCAAATATGCCGTTGGCACGATTCCCCGCCCGCCATTCTGGTCCGGCTTTCGGGTTGTTCCCGAAGTCGTGGAATTCTGGCGGGAAAAGCCGTTTCGCCTGCACGAACGGCTGGTGTATCGTCGTGCCGACGAAGCGGGAGGCTGGACGACGCAGTTTCTCTATCCGTAAAGCAGGGACGCCAGAAGCATGACGGCACCCGACCAAATTCCCGAACTGACAGCGGCCCGGCGCGCCACGCTGATGCGTCGGGCATCGCGCGCGTCGGTGGTTGTGGCTCTGACCCTGATTGCGATCAAGACCGCAGCCTGGATCCAGACCGGGTCAGTGGCCATGCTGGGCTCACTGCTCGATTCGTTTCTTGATGCGCTGGCGTCCGGGGTGACCGTGATTGCTGTCAACCACGCCCTGGCGCCGGCCGACCATGAACACCGCTTCGGCCATGGCAAGGTGGAAGCCATTGCCGGACTGGCGCAGGCGCTGATCATCACCGCGTCAGCGCTCTATCTGTTCGTGGAATCGGTCCAGCGCTTCTTCGAACCGCGACTTATTGCTCATTCCGACATGGGGATCGTGGTGATTGCCATTTCCATCGTCGTGACGCTTGGCCTGGTGCGCTATCAGATCATCGTGGCGCGCCTGACCCGCTCGCTCGCCGTGTCGGCCGACTCGCTGCACTACAAGGGCGACCTGTTGATGAATCTGGGTGTGATCGGCGCCCTGGTCCTGGGCGGGATGTTTGGGGTCGCCATCGCCGACCCCCTGATCGGTCTCGCCATTGCCGGGCTTCTGGTGCACAGCTCGTGGCAGATTGCCCGCCAGTCCTACGACATGCTGATGGATCGCGAAATGCCACAGGAGGACCGCGACCGAATCGAGGAAATTGTGCTCAGCCATCCGGAGGTCAAGGGAATCCACGATTTGCGGACCCGCTCGTCCGGCATTTCCAGCTTCATCCAGTTTCACATCGAAATGGACCCGTCGATCAGGCTGAGGCGGGCGCATGACATTTCCGACGAGGTGGAAGCAGCGGTGGCGCGTGCCTATCCGGACGCGGATATCATCATACATGCCGATCCTGCAGGAATCGAGGAACCTCACGACGTGGTTGAAGATGGATTGGGAAGCCGGCAATGATTACGCTCTATGGCATTGCAAACTGTGATACCATCCGGCGCGCCCGAAAGTGGCTGGAAGACCGTGGTGTCGCCTACCGCTTCCATGACTACCGCAAGGACGGTATCGACGAGGCGATGATTCGTCGGTGGGTCGGGGAACTGGGTTGGGAAGCCCTGTTAAATCGTCGCGGCACCACCTGGCGTAAACTGCCCGAGGCGGTGCGCGAGCGCGTGGACGAAGCCACGGCGATCGCGCTGATGGCGCAGCATCCAGCGCTGATCAAACGTCCGGTCTTTGACCTTGGCACCGAGCACCGGGTCGGTTTTGCGGCCAAAGATGAGGCGGCGCTGGCCGAGCGGCTGGGCGTGGTCTAGATGGATTTTGAGGAACGGCAGATGGTGGATAACGAGCGCAAGACCCTGGTGCTGACCGGCGCCAGCCGGGGAATCGGTCATGCTACCGTCAAGCGCTTTTCCAGCGCGGGCTGGCGGGTGATCACCTGTTCCCGCCATGCCTTTCCCGAAGGCTGTCCCTGGGAAGCGGGACCGGAAGACCATGTGCAGATTGATCTGGGCGATCGGGAGGCGCGTGCCCGGGGTGTCGAGGAAATTCGCAAACGGTTGCAGGGTGGGCCGTTGCACGCGCTGGTGAACAACGCGGGAATTTCACCCAAGGGTCCTGAGGGCGAGCGCATGAACACCCTGAATACCTCGGAAGACGACTGGCACCAGGTGTTCGAGGTCAATTTTTTCGCGCCCATTGTGCTGGCCCGTGGCCTGTTCAATGAATTGAAGGCGGCCAAGGGATCGGTGGTCAATGTGACGTCAATTGCCGGCAGTCGGGTTCACCCGTTCGCTGGCGCGGCCTATGCCACATCGAAAGCGGCGCTCAACGCGCTGACCCGGGAGATGGCAGCGGACTTCGGTCCTTATGGCATCCGGGTCAATGCCATTGCCCCGGGCGAGATTGAAACGTCGATTTTGTCGCCGGGGACCGAAAATCTGGTGAAGCAAATTCCGCTGCGTCGCCTCGGTACGCCGGAAGAGGTGGCCAAGACTATCTATTATCTGTGTACCGAACAGTCTTCCTATGTTACCGGAGCGGAAATTCACATCAATGGTGGGCAGCATGTGTGAAGACGAAAAAATGGCGCTGGCCTCTGAAACGAAAAAGGTGCGGACCAAAGCCCGCACCCGTCTCGTATCCGTCGAGGATCGCCCGCTCTTACATTCTCTGCAGGTTGTCCGCGGATGATTTGCCGCGATCGCTGACCACGTCAAAGCTGATCTTCTGACCCTCATTGAGAGTGCCGAGACCAGCGCGCTCAACGGCGCTAATGTGAACGAATACGTCCTTCGAACCATCGGAGGGTTCGATGAAGCCGTAGCCGCGATCAGTGCTGAACCATTTTACGGTACCAGTAGTCATAGGTCGTCTCCTAAAGTGCTATTTGCGCACAAAACAGCCGCGCCACGTCGGCGTGACTTTCAAACAATTCGTGTTTTTGGGGTGGTTTAGAAGCGGCCGTTCTGTGCGAACGGTGCGGCCAAGCCGGGCCAAAATTCGATTTGCAGCGCCATAAGGCCGTTGTTTTCGGACAATGTCAAGTCATTTAGGCGTCGCGCATGGTTTTTTTTAATTCGGGCTCCGCACTCTCGCGCCCTGACCGCCCACCGGGCCAGCCGGATGCCGGTACCACCGGGGGACAGGTCGAGCGGGGTCGGCATGGTTCGTTTCCGCGTGATAATCGCCGGGCTGGCGAAGCCCTGGCAGGGAATGACCCGATACGGTCGATTCAGCGGGTTTGCAGCCAATTCGATCCAAAATTAAGAAAGTTTTAGGGCGAGCATGGCTATAACCGGGGGGAGCGGAGTGCGCTTCCCATACGCAAAATCCTAGGAAACGAGGCTAGACGATTCATGTCGACGATACCGAAAAGTACGCTGATGGGCCTGGAGGAGACGCCCGAGGGGCAGACCAAGGTCTGTTTTCTTGATTGTCTGCGTCTGATCGAACGCCTGCACCGTCGGATGCTCGATGTGGTCAAGATGCGGCTTGAGGAGACCGGTCGCACTGATATCAATAGTGTTCAGGCGCTGCTTCTCTACAACATTGGAGACCATGAAATGACCGCGGGGGAGCTCCGCACGCGGGGTTACTATCTCGGCTCCAATGTATCCTACAATCTGAAGAAGCTGGTGGAAATGGGCTATATCGAGCAGGAACGCTCCGAGCATGACCGCCGTTCCACGCGCGTACGCCTGTCGGACAAGGGGCGCGAGGTGAGCGCGCTGTTGTCTGCACTTTACGATGAACAGCTCGTGGAAATTCTCGACGGCAAGCATCTGGACGACGATTCCCTGCGCCACTTGCGAAACGCGCTGCGTAATCTGGAACGCTACTGGGCGGAACAGATCAACTTCTCGGCGCTCTGACGTCCCCGTTTCCCAGTGCATCCGGGACCAGCGCCTGGGCCGGAACGTCACGGGCCTGTTCCCCTTTTAAGGTGTCTGCCCGGGTTGATCGCGATCATGCTAGAGTGTATCTAGGTCGGGTACGCCGTTGATCGCGCCGCCCACGGGGCAGGAGTTCGGGCACCTTGATGGATTACGACAAGTATTTTTCCAGCGCCATTGACGCTCTCAGGGCCGAGGGTCGTTACCGGGTATTCATTGATATCGAGCGCAAGCGCGGCGCGTTCCCGCGTGCCATCTATCACGGCCCTGACGGGGAGCGCGAAATTCTCGTCTGGTGTTCCAACGACTATCTGGCGATGGGGCAGCACCCCAAAGTCATCGCGGCAATGAAGGATGCCATTGACCGGGTTGGTGCCGGTGCCGGCGGCACCCGCAATATTTCCGGGACCAACCATTATCATGTGTTGCTGGAAGAGGAGCTTGCCGATCTCCACAACAAGGAGGCGGCGCTGATTTTCACCTCCGGCTATATTTCCAATGAAGCCACGCTGTCGACGCTTGCCAGGCTGATGCCCGACTGTGTGCTGTTTTCGGACGAGCTCAATCACGCGTCCATGATCCAGGGGATCCTGCGCAGCGGGGCGGAAAAACGGATATTCCGCCACAATGATGTGCAACATCTTGAAGAGCTGTTGAAGACCGTGGATCCGGCCCGGCCCAAGATCATCGCCTTTGAATCGGTCTACTCCATGGACGGCGACATTGCGCCCATCAAGGAGTTTTGCGATCTCGCCGACCAGTATCATGCCATGACCTACCTTGACGAAGTGCATGCCGTCGGCCTGTACGGACCCCGCGGCGCGGGCGTGGCCGAGCGCGAAGGGCTGATGGATCGGCTTGACGTGATCGAAGGTACTCTCGGCAAGGCGTTCGGCGTGATGGGCGGCTATATTACCGGCACCCGCGATCTGGTGGATGCCGTGCGTTCCTATGCGCCAGGGTTCATTTTCACCACCTCGCTGTCGCCTGTGCTGGCGGCGGGCGCCTGCGCCAGCATCCGTCATCTCAAGGAGAGCCAGGTGGAGCGCCAGCAGCACCAGGAACGGGCCGCCACGCTCAAAGCCAAACTCAAGGCCGCCGGTCTGCCGGTGATGGACAGCGTCACCCATATTGTGCCGGTGCTCGTGGGCGACCCGGTTCAGTGCAAAAAGGCGTCCGACATGCTTCTGGACGAATACGGACTCTATGTCCAGCCGATCAACTATCCGACCGTGCCGCGAGGGACAGAGCGGTTGCGTTTCACGCCAACACCCATGCATGACGATGCTATGATGGACACCCTTGTGGATGCGATGAACGAGGTCTGGTCGAGACTGGACGTCAAGCGCAGGGCGGCATAAGCGCGGCCGGACCGCCGTCTCGCGGGCGAAAGGGCGCGTCCATCCATGGCAAAGAGCGACGAAGGCTATCTGATCGAGTTTATCCGTATCGGCAATTCGGTGAAGGTGTCTGCCGTCGATCCTCGCACCAACACGGAAGTCTCCATCGTCGGTGCCGCATCCATGTCTGAACATCAGCTTTCCCGGGCGGCCATCCGCAAGCTCGAATATGTGCTGAAGAAACAAGGCGGGTGAGGAAAGTCATGGTGCGGGAACCTCGGGTGTCCCGACCTTGAGATGTCGCGCCTCGAACCACTCCACTGTCGACGCCCCCAGGACACAAATGTTATTGCGATTTATTTGCAAAAGCGCTATTGCAAGGTCTATGAAGATATCATTTCAGTATGTGCTCGGCTGCGTTGTCGCAGCGCTGACTCTTCTTGCAAGCGATCTATTGGAAGCGGAAGAGGCGGCTTTGCCCGCCGCTGGTTCCGCACAGGTCGTCTGGCAGATTCTGGACTACATGGCCGTGGACTATGCCGCAGCGGTGGACGGCGGCGTCGTCATCAACGCTGGCGAATACGAGGAGATGGAGGAGTTCGCCGCCACGGCCAGGGCGCGGATCGCGGAACTGCCGGAGACGGCAGCCAGAGCCGCACTTGTGGAACAGGCCGAAGCGCTGGTCGCCGCTGTTGAACGCAAGGCGCGGCCCGATGAAGTGGCAACCCTGGCGCGGGGGTTGGCGCGTGCGTTGCTGGAAGCCTATCCGGTGGTCATGGCGCCTTCGTCCCCGCCGGATCTGGCCCGCGCCAGGGTGCTCTACGCCGAGAATTGTGCAACTTGTCATGGCGCGACGGGCGATGCGGACGGCCCCGCAGCCGAGGGCATGGACCCGCCACCCATCGCCTTTACCGACCTGGAACGCGCCCGCGAGCGCAGTGTTTTCGGCCTTTATCAGGCGATCAGCCAGGGCCTTGAGGGCACCGCCATGGCGAGCTACCAGTGGATGAGCCAGGATGACCGGTGGGCGCTCGCCTTCTATGTGGGGAGCATGGCCTTTACCGGGCGGGACGTTGAGGCGGGCAAGCAGTTGTGGGAGACCAGGCCCGACATTCGCCAGACTTTTGCGAGCCTGGAAGACGTCACCAGCTTCGCGCCGGCGTCACGCGGGCTCGCACTGGACGACGGTGAGGCCGTGGCTTTGACGGCTTTTTTACGCCGCCATCCCGAGATCGTTTTGCCGTCACCTGGCGGCCAGCTTGACAGAACCCGTCACATCCTGGGCGAGGCGGCCCGGCAATATAGCAGGGGCGACGTGCGTGCGGCCCGGGATCTTGCATTGTCCGCCTATCTGGACGGGTTCGAACCGGTTGAACCCCAACTGAGTGCTCGTGACCCGCACCTGATGCGCCAGATCGAAAGCGCGATGCTTGAACTGCGCGGCCTGATTTCCGACCGCGCGCCGGTGCCTCGGGTCGAGGCACAGATTGACAGGATCCGCGCCCTGCTCGATCAGGCGGAACAGACGCTGGCTTCGGGCGAGGGCGGGGTCTGGGCCGGCCTTGTCGGGGCCTTTACAGTTCTATTACGCGAAGGGCTTGAAGCGCTTCTGATCGTCGTTGCCATGATTGCGTTCTTGCGCAAATCGAAACGTGCTGACGTCCTGCCCTATGTTCACGGCGGATGGATCGCCGCGCTGGCCGCTGGTGGGCTGACATGGGCCGCGGCAACCTGGCTGATCAGCATCGGTGGTGTCGGGCGGGAGCTGACCGAGGGAATTGGGGCTTTGCTTGCCGCCGTTGTGCTGGTGTCCGTTGGAATATGGATGCACGGCAAAGCCCAGGCCGGCGCGTGGCAGCAGTATATTGCCGACAGGATGTCGAAGGCGCTGACCCGGCGTTCGGCATGGCTGCTGTTTCTTCTGGCCTTCGTCGTGGTCTATCGGGAGGTGTTCGAGACCATCCTGTTTTTTGTCGCTCTCTGGAGCCAGGGCAATGGCGGGGCGATCCTGGCTGGGGCGGCGGGTGCCATCGCCGCGCTCGGGCTGTGCGCCTGGGCGCTCCTGGTCTACAGCAGACGTCTGCCCATTGAGCAGTTTTTCCGCTACAGCGCTATTCTCATTGCTGTCCTGGCCGTTGTCCTGGCGGGGAAAGGCGTCGCTGCTTTGCAGGAAGCCGGGTGGCTCGCTGCGGCGCCCCTGACTTGGCTGCCGCGGGTGGAAATCGCGGGTCTGTTTCCGACCGCGCAAGGGCTTGTGGTCCAGTGCGCAGTCGCAATCGTTCTGGTGCTTGCCTTCTGGTACAACGGCCGGATGAGCGCCCGGGCCCGGGCGTCAAAGGCGCTTGCCGAGAACGAACGCCAGCACTAGCAAACCAGCCGGCGAGGATTATTCCGCCACCGGATTGATCAGGTTGTTGTCGGCAAACACGGCATCTTCAGTGGCCACCTTTGTGCCGGCAACGCGAACCTTGCCGAGCGCCACCAGTCGCACGGCCTCGGGATAGATCTTGTGTTCCATCATCAGCACGCGTTCGGCAAGTTCCTCGGCGCTGTCGTCCTCGCGCACCGGTACAGCAGCCTGAATGATGATCGGACCGTCATCCATCTCAGGCGTCACGTAATGCACGGTGCAGCCCGTGATTCGCACACCGGCTTCGATCACCCGTTCATGGGTATGCAGGCCCCGAAAGGCAGGCAGCAGCGAGGGGTGGATATTGATCATCCGGTCCCGCCAACGGTTGACGAAAGCGGGGGTAAGAATCCGCATGAAGCCGGCGAGACAGACCAGCCCCACGTCAAACTCCCGCACCGCTTCGTCGAGCGCTTCTTCGAACGCTTCGCGGGTTTCGTACTCTTTGTGGTTGACGACCCGGGTCGGGATATTCGCATTTCGAGCACGCTGCAGACCGTGGGCGTCGGGCCGGTTTGAAATCACGCACGCAATGCTGGCCGGAAAGTCGGGGTCGGCGCAGGCGTCGATCAGCGCCTGCAAATTGGTGCCGCGCCCAGAGATCAGAACCGCAATCGCCAGCCGCTTCATGTTACGACCTCCAGCCGGGCCTGCCAGGGGGCTGCCGCGTTCCAGGTTCCGGCCGTACCTGTGACAATGGTCTCCGCCTTGCTGCCCGCGTGGCTGTTGAGCCGGCCGATCGTCCACACCGTCTCGCCCGCAGCGTGAAGCGCCGCCGCGACCCCGTCCGCGTCCTCTGCCGCCACGACGGCGACCATACCAATGCCGCAATTGAAGGTTCTGGCCATTTCCTGAGGCGTTATGTTGCCCGCTTCCATCAACCACTGGAACACCGGCGGCAAGGACCAGGTAGTGGCATCGATTTCCGCCACAAGGTGATCGGGCAGGACCCGCGGAACGTTCTCCACAAAGCCGCCACCGGTAATGTGGGCCAGCCCCTTGATCCGTCCGGCACGGATTTCCGGCAACAACGACTTCACATAAATGCGGGTCGGTTTCAAAAGGGCCTGCCCAAGCGGAGTCTGGCGATCAAACGGTGCGGGACCGGCATAATCAAGGCCCGCATCCGATACCAGCCGGCGCACCAGCGAATAGCCGTTCGAGTGGATCCCGCTCGACCCCAGGCCCAGGAGTATGTCGCCCGGTTTCATGGTGGGGCGCGGCAAATGCTCGCCCCGCTCCACGGCGCCGACCGCGAACCCCGCGAGGTCGTAGTCACCTGTCGCATACATGCCGGGCATTTCCGCGGTCTCACCCCCAATCAGCGCGCAGCCTGCCTGCCAGCAGCCCTCGGCGATACCGCTAACCACCGCAGCACCATGGTCCACCTTCAGCTTGCCGGTAGCGAAGTAGTCGAGAAAAAACAACGGCTCGGCGCCCTGGACGACCAGATCGTTCACGCACATCGCCACCAGATCGACACCCACCGTATGGTGGATGCCGGCGTCAATCGCCACTTTCAGCTTGGTGCCTACCCCGTCGGTGCCAGCAACCAGAATGGGATCCTTGTAGCCCGCTGCCCTGAGATCAAACAGCGCGCCGAACCCTCCGAGGTCCACGTCGGAACCGGGGCGCCTGGTCGATTTGGCCAAGGGCTTGATGGCATCCACCAGTCGGGCGCCGGCCTCGATATCCACGCCGGCCTCCCGATAGGTGTAGGATTTCTTGTTCGATTCGCTCACGAGGTCTCTCGATCTCTGTCCGATTTGGAAACAGGCCCAGGGTCCCGGCCCTAAGGCATTGATTGGCGCGCCACCATAATGCATTACTCTTTCTTTGAGAAGCGCGCGTCGGGGCGAAAAATGGCCACAATTCCCCGTGATGTTACAGGTGCTCGAGCCAAAGGCAGAAACCAGGTGAAAAAACCGATGAAGATACGGTTGCGAGGCGTTGTCACGGCGCTGGGCATTGTCCTTGTCGCGACCTTCGGGGGGATCGCGCCGGCGACGGGTGAGACGTCTGCTCCGGATGGTGCTGGACGGCCTTCTCGGGCGGGAGACGTTTTCACCGTTTACGCCGTACCGGTGGACGTGACAGCGCGCAATGCAGCCATAGCCCGCACGTTAGCCATCCGCGACGGTGAAAGGCGTGCGTTTTCGCTGCTGATCCAGCGTCTGGTGATGCCGGAACATGTGGACCGGTTTGCCAATCTTGAACCCGCGCGCATTTCCGACCTGGTTCTGGGATTGCAGTTTGCCAACGAACGGTCGTCGCAGGTACGCTACATCGCCGACCTGACGATACGCTTCAATGCAGACAAGGTTCGCACGCTGTTCCGGGAAACCGAGACACCGTTCACGCAGACCCCAGGCTTGCCACTGGTGGTGCTGCCAGTGCTTGAATACGCCGGTAGCCGGCTGTTGTGGGAGTCGGGCAACAGTTGGTACAGGGCCTGGGCGTCCCAGGATCTGGTCAATCCGCTTTTGCCCTATGTCCTGCCCGAAGGCAGTGTCCGAGACCAATTGACCGTCAACCCGTTCCAGGCCATGGGGCGTGATCCGGCCCAGCGGCGACTTCTGGCTTCCGCCTATGGTGCTGCCGGTGCGTTCGTGCCGCTGGCCACCGTGACCCCGGACTTTCGGGACGGCGGGGTCAAGGTGGCAGTGACCTGGCTTCATGACGACATGGCGATCGCCCGGCGCCCCAAAGAGACGGGGCCCGAGGTGCAGGTGTTTCGCGCCCGCAAGGAGGAATCTCTGGAGGATACGCTGCGGCGCGTCGCGGCCGCTGTCATTGCGGCCCGTGACCGGATCTGGAAGGAGCGCACCTTGATCCGCCTTGACGAAACGCGCGAAATACGTGCCCGGGTACCCCTTCGCTCCATGGAAGACTGGGCGCAGGTGCAGCGACGGCTTGATCAGGTTAACCTGATTCAAAGCGTGACCCTTTCCGAATTGTCTGTGGGCGAGGCGCGCGTCAACCTGTCTTTCGCCGGTCGTGCGGATCAACTTGTCCTGGCGCTGTCGCAACGCGATCTGGTTTTGCGCGGCTATGGTGACGACGTCTATATCATCCTCGGCGAAATCGCTGGGGCGCGGGAAATTACGCCCCAATTCGATTTCGTGCCGCCCGGAGAGCAGGTGATCGAGGTGATTGCGCCCAAGGTCCTCAATGATTGGAACGGCGCGGTGGAGGACGCTGGTGTCGCCCGTTGAACAGCTCTCTCTGACACTTCCCCATGATGCAGCCTTTGGAGGGGAGGACTTTTTCGTCACCGACACCAACCGGGACGCTGTGCGCCAGATCGCGGCTTGGCCAGACTGGCCGCATCATGCGCTTGTACTGGTGGGCGATGCCGGTGCGGGCAAGAGCCATCTCGCTGCCGTTTGGCAGGCCCGGGCCAGGGCGCGCCTTGTGACCCCCACCGACCTTGTCCATCACGATCTGCTGGCCGGTCTGGGTGCGCAGGCCATCTTGGTGGAAGATGTGGATCGCGCGCTGGAGAGCGCCGATACGGCAGTGGAGGAGGGACTGTTTCATCTCTTCAACTGGCTCAGGGAACAGGGGGGCTGGCTGCTTTTGACCGCCCGTTCTCCGGTCGTCCAGTGGCCGGTGCGAATTGCCGATTTGCGGTCCCGGATGGCAGCCGCGCCACTGGTTCGGCTCGGTCTGCCTGACGACGAGCTGCGCGAAGCGGTGATGGTCAAACTGTTTGCCGATCGCCAGATGCGGGTCGATCCCCAGGTGATCCGGTATGCACTGGCTCGGCTGGAACGCTCTTTCGCGGCGGTCCGCGAATTTGTTGATCAGGCGGACCGCGCGTCTCTGGCGGCCAAGCGCGGTGTTACCGTGCCGCTAGCCCGAACCATTCTCGAGCGATAACTGGCGGGTCTTTCATAAAATGGTCATGGGTGGGTGGTAGTGGATTCGGTTCGCCAGGACTAACAGGCTTCCGCTAGAATTGGGGCGTGAAGGCCGGGGAATGCCATGACAGATATGCAGGATACAGCGGTAAAGGAAGCTTCGCCGGAACCCGGGTCCCGGATCGCCGGGATATCCATGGACAGCCCGGGCCGGTTCATCAATCGCGAGTTGTCGTGGCTAGCCTTCAATTCGCGGGTGCTGGAAGAGGCGCTCAACCGAAATCATCCGTTGCTGGAGCGGCTGCGCTTCCTGTCCATTTCAGGCAGCAATCTCGACGAGTTCTACATGGTCCGTGTTGCCGGCCTGCATGGTCAGGTCAAGGCAGGCGTCGAAGCGGTAAGTCCCGACGGGATGACGCCATTGCAACAACTGGTGGCAGTAAACCGTCAGGCCGAGATCCTGATTCGCAAGCAGGTGGAAACCTGGACGCAACTGATTCGGGAATTGCGTGCGGAAGGCATTGCAGTTCTGGACACTGAGGAAATCACGGCGCAGGACCATGAGTGGCTCGAAGGATATTTCCTCGAAAGTCTGTTTCCCCTTTTGACGCCCCTGGCCATCGACCCGGCCCATCCATTTCCGTTCATCCCCAACCTTGGTTTTTCCATGGTGTTGAGGCTGGAGCGGCAGGGGGACGGCGCCGTGTTGAACATGCTGATTCCCTTGCCCCGCCAGACCCGCCGCTTCGTTCGACTGCCGGGAGACGAAATTCGTTACATTTCCATCGAAAACATCATCACCCTGTTTC
>RFJA01000023.1 GCA_003695065.1 Alphaproteobacteria bacterium | reverse complement strand
CTGGTCGCCCGGTTCGGCGAGAGCCTGCCCCGTGCGTTTAGTGACGACTGGGTGCGCGTCGCCGATGATGAAGCGCGCCATTTCACCTTGCTTGAAAACCGCCTCAAGGCCCTTAAGTCTTGGTACGGGGCACTGCCCGCCCACGACGGACTGTGGCAGGCTGCGAGCGAGACCACGCATGACCCGGCAGCGCGCCTGGCAGTGGTCCCCCTGATTCTCGAAGCACGCGGGCTCGATGTAACGCCGCAGATGATCGCCCGTCTGCGTCGGTTCGGAGACGAGGAAAGTGCTGAGGTTCTTGAACTGATCCTCGCTGAAGAAATCAGCCATGTGGCGGCCGGGCAGCGCTGGTTCGTTCATATTTGCGAAACCCGTGGCCTTGACCCCGCCAGAACCTACCAGGCGTTGGTGACCCGCCATTTTAATGGTGAAATCAAGCCGCCATTCAATGAAGCGGCCCGCAGCGCCGCGGGCCTCCTGCCCGAATTTTACCTGCCCTTAACGGCTGCCCGGCGATAATCGGGAACCATCGGCAGCATGGAATAAGCTGTTGCATTCGCGCGGAGTCTGATATGAAATGCCTCCGGCAAATCAGCTTGCAAAGGGGATAGCCACTGTCATCACGACTGGCCAGATTGCGCACGGTTGCACGGCGGGTGCGATACCGCTTTTTCCCGGAACGTCAACTGTACTTCCGGGCCAACGGTGTTGTTCGCTTCGTATCCATTTCGCCCCGCGTTCAGATCGTCGGTAGCGCCATTGCATTAGCGTTCATCTGCTGGGTCGGCATTACCTCTTTCAATTTTCTGGCCCGCGATGAAATGATGGCCGCCAAGGAACGCAAGATTGAGGACATGGCACGGGCCTATGAATCCCTGCATGCGGAGATGCAGCGCCTTCAGGCCGACGTCAAGGCCACCGCCGAACGGCTACGGGCGCGTCAGGAATATTTGCGCCAACTGGTGGGTGACGATGCCGACGAGCCGGTCCTCCCGGAAGAAAACCAACCAGGAACAACCGAGGCAAAGCCAGACAAGGCCGGGCTTCAGCCGATGGCATTCTTCCTCGACGCCCTGACAGGCCGCAATGACGCAGAGCCCTCCTCCAGCCAGGAAATTGACCTCATCGAGGAAGAACTGGCCGCGCTGGCCGTCCGCCAGCAGGCCATTGCGAAACGCCTGCTCGTTCTGACCCGTCAGGAGATTGCCGAATTCGATCAGGTTCTCGAGGCTGCTGGCCTCAGCAAGCATGACGTCCTGGTGGTGGCCGGGGAAAAGGCACGCGATCTGGGTCAGGGCGGCCCGTTCATGGCCTGGGGCGAAGAGCTCTCCGCGGCCGAGTCCGCTACGCTGGACGAGTCGGAACGCACGGGTATTTCCGGGGATCCGTTCATGGCGCTCTATGCCAGCCAGAACGAGCTGATAACCCTGACCGGCCTGTTCGCCAACATGCCTGTGACCAAGCCGGTGGAGAACTATTACATCTCAAGCGGATATGGACGCCGTCTCGATCCGTTGAGCAAACGCCGGGCCATGCATTACGGGGTCGACATGGCCGGCTGGTGGAATACACCCGTCATGGCGAGCGCTGACGGCGTCGTTTCCTTCGCGGGGCGCAACGGCGCCTATGGCAATTTTGTGGAGGTGGATCATGGTAACGGGTTCCGGACCCGTTACGGTCACCTCAAACGCATCAAGGTCAAGAAAGGTCAAAGGGTCGAGCGGGGACAGGTGGTCGGCCTGATGGGCAGCACCGGCCGGAGTACCGGTCCACATCTGCACTACGAAGTCTGGTTTGCAGACAAACCCCTCAACCCACTAAAAATATTCAAGGTGACGGACGATGTTCTCAAAATCCAGCAACAGCACACTCTCGGATCCGGCTAACCTGCCCAAGTCCCCCCGGACCTCCGCGCCAGGCGCCGCGCCGTCGATCATCGGAGCCGACGTCAAGATTGTTGGCGATATGAAGACCACGGGCGAAATCCAGCTTGATGGCACGGTCGAGGGCGACGTTCAGTCGGCCGCTCTGACCCTCGGTGAGAATGGTCACCTCAAGGGCTCCATTACCGCCGAAACCGTGGTCATCAAGGGAATGGTCAACGGCCAGATCAGCGCCCGCTCGGTCCGGCTGGAAAAGACAGCGAAAGTCCAGGGCGACATTTATCACGAAGTGATCAGCGTGGAATCCGGCGCCATTATTGAGGGTCGGCTGGTGAACAGCGCCGGCGCCGGCGCGCCGGCCCAGACGAGCGAAGGCGGGATGAAGGTGGTCGCCGGAACCGCCGACACCGGTGCAGGTACCAAAAACACGCCCCGGAACGCTTCTGCCTGAAAAGAGACGTCGTCAGAAATGCTCCGGATGTCCCGAAAACACACCGGGACATCCGGCGAGCACGACCGGAATTTACAGGCTATTCGTGAATCCGGGATTGATCGATACTCTAGCGGTTCAGGTAGGCTCCGATCCGGTCGAGGGCCTCTTCGATGCGCTCGTAAGGTTCGGCACCGAAGCAAATTCGCAAATGCCCTTCACCGGCCGCGCCATAGAAGGTCCCGGCCTCCGTCACAACATGGGCTTCCGCCAGCAGTGCATCAGCCAGTTGCTGCGATGACATGCCGGTCCCGCTGATATCGGGAAAGGCATAAATGGTCCCTTCGGGTTCCGGGCAGACCACACCCGGCATCTGATTGAGCCGCTGGCACACCAGATCCCGTTTGCGACGATCCTCCGCCAGCATCTCGTCAAGACAGTCCTGCGGCCCGGTGGTAGCGGCAAAGGCCCCTTCCTGGACAAAGGTATTCACATGCGCCACATCGTTCATTGTTATCTTCAGCAATGCCGGCATCAAAGCCGCATCGGCGACCGCGTAACCAATTCGCCAACCATCCATGGCGTAAGCCTTGGTGAAAGCACACAGGGTGATGGTGCGCTCTTTCATGCCAGGCAGCGACGCAATGCTGATATGCTGGCGGTTGTCATAGACAATGTATTCATAGACTTCGTCGGAGAGCACCAGCAGATCATGCTTGATGGCGAGATCGGCAAGCCCCTGCAGCTCCTCGCGCGTAAATACCCGTCCCGTGGGGTTGGACGGGTTGACCAGAATGATCATTCGCGTTCGAGGCGTGATTTTCTCTTCAATCCACTCCGGCCGGATCCGATAACCGTTTTCAGCATCAAGCGGTGCCGTCACCACCCGGCCTCCCGCCATCTCGATCTTGTTGATATGCTGCGGGTAATAAGGTTCAAGCAGAATGACCTCGTCGCCTTCATCCAGCGCCGCCATAAGCGCCGCGTAAGACGCATGGGTCAGCCCGTTGGTCACAAGAATTTCGTCAGGCGATACATCAATTTTGTTGAACTTTCGAACCTTGTCGGCAAGCGCCTCGCGCAGGTGCGCCACCCCGCGAAAATCGCTGTAGTGAACCTTCCCTTCATCCAGAGCCGCCTTGACAGCTTCCTTGATATGCGCCGGCGTATCAAAACACGGCATGCCCACCTCCAGGTGAATGAGATCAATTCCCTGTGCCATGAGCCTGGCGGCTTTTTCATACATGCCGAAGCTTTTTGTGGAGCTTTCAGAAATCCGTCTGGCGGGCCATTTCATAACCGTGAACTATCCTTTCCAATCATCGGCTTGAAGCGCACTCTAGCACTTTTTTATATCCAGTATCATATTTTTTTCGATATCTCTAGCAAACTGTTCATTTGCATGCAATCGGAGGCGTTGATAACGTGACGACCGGTGGGCGCAGCCGGGGCCCATCGTTTTTTCCATCGACCGGAAAGGCTCCATAGATGAAACTGACGTTCCTGGGCGCGGTCGGCACGGTGACGGGGTCCAGGTACCTGATTGAGCACGGGAATCAGAAACTGCTCGTCGATTGCGGCCTGTTCCAGGGCTTCAAGCAACTGCGGCTCCGCAACTGGGCATCACTGCCCGTGGATCCGTCAACCATCGACAAGGTGATCCTCACCCACGCACACATCGACCACTCCGGATATTTGCCGCTATTGGTTCGCAACGGCTTTGCCGGTCCAATCCTCGCCACGCCGCCGACCACGGCGCTTTGCGGTATCCTGCTGCCGGATAGCGGTCATCTGCACGAACGTGACGCCGAGTTTGCCAACCGCCATGGCCATTCCAGACACCGCCCCGCGCTGCCTCTTTACACCCAGGCGGACGCAGAGCGAGCGCTGGAACAATTTGTCGATGTTGGTTTCGATGAACGCCATGACTTGGGCACCGGGTTTGCCGTCCGTTTCAAGGTGGCGGGGCATATTCTGGGCGCTGCCATGGTTCTCATGGAAGCCGACGGCAAGACCGTACTGTTCTCAGGCGATCTCGGACGCCCCGGCGCGCCGACCATGCCAGACCCGGCAATCATCGAGGAAGCCGACTATCTGGTCATCGAATCCACCTACGGTGACCGCAAGCACTCGGTCGAAGACCCCGAAAAGCTGCTGGCGGACATTATCACTCGGACAGCTGCGCGCGGCGGCACCATTCTGATCCCGTCCTTCGCGGTTGGCCGTGCGCAGACACTGCTCTACCACATCCACCGCCTGAAACAGAGCAACCGAATTCCCGACCTGCCCGTATTCCTGGATAGCCCCATGGCCATCGACGTCAGCGAGATTTTCTGCCGCTTTCCGGGAAGCCACCGCCTGACTGCCCAAGAGGCAAGGAGGGCCTGCGGGTCCGCCACCTTCACCCGTGACAGCGACGCATCCAAGGCCCTCGATCGCAGCCGAATTCCGAAAATCATCATCTCGGCCAGCGGCATGGCCACGGGCGGCCGGGTATTGCACCATCTCAAACGTTATGCTCCGGACAGTCGCAACACGATTCTGTTCGCCGGCTTTCAGGCGGGCGGCACACGGGGGGCAGCCATTGTCAACGGCGCGCGAGAGGTCAAGATCCATGGCGAATATGTGCCAATAGCAGCCGAGGTCGACAATCTTGAC
Source organism: Alphaproteobacteria bacterium (assembly GCA_003695065.1). Lineage (GTDB taxonomy): Bacteria > Pseudomonadota > Alphaproteobacteria > Sphingomonadales > Govanellaceae > J090. The sequence continues at coordinate 1,611 of RFJA01000023.1, read as the reverse complement.
ATGCTCTCGGCCCATGCCGACGCCGAAGAGATCATGGCCTGGCTCGGGCACTTCAAGCGCCCGCCGCGCATGACCTTTGTCACCCATGGCGAACCCGAAGCATCAGACGCATTGCGCCACCGGATACAGGAAGAACTTGGCTGGCCGTGTCTGGTGCCCGAATATAAAGACACGATTCCCCTGGATTGAATTGACAGCCGCAGATGGACGATCATTCCCAACCCGAAACCGCATCGCGTAATATCGTCTATGCACGCCGCATGGGCATCGACACCCAGCATGAATTGGTGGTGTTCATGTCCCGGGACTGCCACGTCTGCCGGTCCGAAGGTTTTTCGGCCCATGCCCGGGTCCGGCTCCGGGCAGGCCCCAACACGATCATCGCTACGCTCTACCAGGTCGATTCAGAACTGGTTGCGCCCGGAGAGGTGGGACTTTCGGAAGCGGCCTGGCGCCATCTCCAGGTCCGGGATGGAACAGCCGTTTCGGTCAGCCATCCCCACCCGCTCGAATCGATGCACCAGGTTCGGGCCAAGATTTTTGGCCACCGGCTTGAAGACCATGCACTCGAGGAAATCATTCGGGATATCGTCCAGGGGTCCTATTCGGATATCCATCTCGCATCCTTCATCACCGCGTGTTCGGCGCGCGGACTGGACAGGCGCGAAGTGGTGGCCCTTACCAAAGCCATGGTGTCCGCCGGCGACCGGATCGACTGGGGCGCCGGCCACATCGCAGACAAGCATTGCGTGGGCGGCCTTCCGGGCAATCGCACGACGCCCATCGTGGTGGCGATCATCACCGCGCTCGGTCACAAGATGCCCAAGACCTCGTCGCGTGCGATCACCTCTCCGGCCGGTACCGCCGACACCATGGAAACATTGACGCGGGTCGACCTGTCACTCGGCGAGATGCGCCGCGTGGTCGAGCAGGAAGGCGGCTGCATGGTCTGGGGCGGCGCCGTGCAACTGAGCCCGGCCGACGACACCCTGATCCGGGTCGAACGGGTGCTCGAGCTTGACAGCGAAGGACAGCTTGTTGCCTCGGTCCTGTCGAAAAAGGCGGCCGCAGGATCGAGCCATCTGGTGCTTGATCTGCCGGTGGGTGCCACGGCCAAGGTGCGCGGCGCGGCTGCCGCTGCATCCCTTGCCGACCTTCTCAACCACGTGGCCGCCGAATTGAACCTGAAGACCCGTATTCTGTTTACCGATGGCAGCGAACCGGTGGGCCGCGGCGTCGGCCCCGCACTCGAGGCCCGCGACGTTCTGGCGGTGCTGCAAAACCATCCAGACGCACCCGGCGATCTGCGCGATCGCGCCCTGACCCTGGCCGGAACACTTCTCGATCTGTTGGAAAACACCGAGCCGGGCCTAGGCCGACAGAAGGCAGCCGAAACACTGTTCAGCGGCCGGGCATGGGACAAATTCCAGGCGATATGCAGGGCGCAGGGCGGACTGAAAGAACCACCCCTCGCCCCCCACCAACGGCCCTTTATGGCACCCATCGGGGGGATCGTAAGCGCCATAGACAACCGGCGGCTCGCCAAACTGGCGAAGCTGGCGGGCGCCCCCGACGATCCCGCTGCCGGCCTCACTCTGCACGTGCACCGCG
>RFJA01000221.1 GCA_003695065.1 Alphaproteobacteria bacterium | reverse complement strand
TTTGTCGATCAGCGCCGCCGACTGTTCGATCACCGTTATGTCGTTGTTTTCATTGGCCAGATGTTTGGCAATGTTGAAGCCGACCTGCCCTGCCCCGCAGACAATAACCTTCATGGCCCATAAATCCCCTTTTTATCTTTTTCCGGCTGTTTGCGGTGCAACGTCAGCGCGGCGGCTATTTGACCGCTTTCCCACGTTCCTTGCCGGCAAGCCCAAGACTCTTGAGCTTGCGATGCAATGCCGACCGCTCCATCCCGACAAAAGACGCCGTGCGCGAGATGTTGCCCCCGAACCTTTTGATCTGGATTTTCAAATATTCCCGCTCGAACGCCTCGCGCGCTTCCCGAAGAGGCGCGCCCATAACCTCGGGTGGCGCAGCCGGTAGCGATCCGGTCATCGGTGCGCCCAGCTCCGGGGGCAGAACGTCTACCGTGATTTCTTCCTGATCGTCAATCGAGAGAATCAGCATACGCTCAACAATGTTGCGAAGCTGACGGACATTCCCAGGCCAATCATAGTTTTGCAGGCGTTTTATCACCTCGTCGCTGAACCTTCGCCGACCACGGCCAGTTGCAGCCGCAATGCGCTTCAGAAAATGTTCGGCGAGAACGGGAATGTCCTCCGGCCGTTCGGTCAATGGCGGCAGGCGGACCGGCACCACATTCAGCCTGTGGTACAGATCCTCGCGAAAGCGTCCCGCCTCGATCTCCGTCCTGAGGTCCTTGCTGGTTGCGCTGACAACCCGGACATCAACCTGAACCCGTTTGGTCCCCCCTACCCGCTCGAACGTCTGATCGACGAGCACCCGCAGGATCTTGGCCTGCGTGGTGGGTGGCATTTCGGACACCTCGTCGAAAAACAAGGTGCCCCCGTGCGCCTGTTCGAACACACCGGCGCGCCGGACCGAACCCCCTTCCTCTATGCCAAACAGCACCTCTTCGAGGGTTTCCGGCGCCATGGTCGCTGCATTGACCACCACGAAGGGGCCGTTGGCCCGCCGGGACTGACTGTGCAGTAGACGGGCCGCGACTTCCTTGCCCGATCCCGGCGGGCCCGAAATCAACACCCGGCTGCCGGTCGCAGCCACCCTTTCGATGACCTGTCGAACCTGGCTGATGGCGGCGGAGCGCCCGGTCAGTTCGGTTTCGTACCCCGCCCGTTCCCTGAGTTCCTCGTTTTCCCGGCGCAGCCGCTCGGTCTCGGTGGCGCGCTCCACCAACCGCAGGAGCTGGTCCGCTTCAAACGGCTTGCCGACGAAGTCATAAGCCCCCTTCTTGATGGCCGCCACGGCCGTCTCGATGGTGCCGTGACCGCTGATGATGATCACCGGCAGATCGGGATATTTCTCCTTGATGAGCTCAAGCAGCTCAAGGCCATCGAGACGGCTTCCCTGTAACCAGATATCAAGAACCACGAGCGATGGGCGCCGGGTGTCCATTTCGGCGAGCGCCGTATCACTGTCCGCCGCGGAACGCGTGTGATACCCCTCGTCGGCCAGGATTCCCGATACCAGGTCGCGAATATCGGCTTCGTCGTCGATTACCAAAATATCAAGTGCCATGGGCAGCCCTCGATTCTTTCTCTTCTCCAGTCACGACGCTGCCTTGGGCGGAGTACGGATCGTCGGACGCGTCTTTCCGCCTTTGTGCAACCTTCTCCTCCAGGATGGCGTGATTGAACACCAGGGTCACCTCCGCCCCCCCGGACGGCCTGTTCTGCAAGACCAGGGCGCCACCATGTTCCTCCATGATCTTCTTGACGATGGCAAGACCCAGCCCGGTCCCCTTGAGCCGGGTCGTAACATAAGGCTCGGTCAAACGGTCTTTCATTTTTTCGGGCAGGCCCTGTCCGTTGTCGATGATCCTGACGATGGTCTCGGCCCTGTCCTGCGAGACGATCACCGTCACTTCGCCGACAAAATTCTCGTCCGCTTCACCCAGCGACGACAGGGATTCGACCGCATTCTTCAGCAGATTTGTCAGCGCCTGACTCACCAGCCTGCCATCACAGTTCAGGATCACGGGGCCTTCCGGTGCGTCCAGTGTGAATTTCACCTTCGGGTTGGCCACGTCCTGCAGAAACACCGCGCGACGCGCCAGCTCTATCACATCTTCACGACCGAAACTGGGGGTCGGCATGCGCGCAAAGGCCGAAAATTCATCGACTATGGCGCGCAAGTCACCCACCTGTCGAATGATCGTATCGGTGCATTGGCGGAAAACCTCGGTATCGCTCCGAATCTGGGACAAATACTTACGCCGCAGTCGTTCCGCCGACAATTGAATGGGCGTCAGCGGGTTCTTGATCTCGTGCGCGATGCGCCGGGCCACATCGGCCCAGGCCGCCATGCGCTGGGCGGCCACCTGTTCCGTAATATCGTCAAAGGTAATGACGTAGCCTTCGATACGACCATCCTTGACTTCCGATGCCATCCGCACGAGCAGTTTGCGCTCCCGCTCGTTTCGATTCAGCGTGATATGGCTTTGGGCTGCCAGTTCCCTGCCCTCGCGCAGCCGACTGAGAAGCGGCTCGATTTCAGGCCACACTTCCAGAATGTTGCGCCCCGCCAACTCTTCCTCCTCCACCATCAACAAGCTGCTGGCGGCGCGATTGGGCAACGTCACCTCGCCTTCGGGGTTGAGCCCGAGCACGCCGGAACTGACACCGGCGAGGACCGCTTCGGTGAATCGTCGACGTTCATCAAGCTGCCGGTTGGTGTCCACCAGCTTGTCGCGCTGCGCCTTGAGCTGGCCCGTCATCCGGTTGAAGGCGCGGCTTAGGGTCCCTAGCTCATCATAGGCAAGACGCGGCGGCACCCGCGCGCTGAGATCACCACGTCGGACCTTCTCCGCCGCTTCCACCAGGTTGCTGATGGGTTTTGCCAGAAGGTTGGCAAACCACAGACCGACAAGCACGGCGGTTATCAAGATCAACAGCGCCACCCCGATATAGGTGATGGTGAACAGGATCTTGTAGTCGGCAAGATTGTTGGCCACCCGCTCGTATTCGGTTGTCGCGGTTCGGGTCTGATAGACGAGCGCCAAGGCCCGGGGGTCAACATATCGGCTGATATAGAGATAGGAATCGAAGAATCGGTTCAGCTTTACCAATGCGCGCACCCGGTCGTCGTCCTGGCTGGCAAGGATCAGCGGTCGTCCGACCTGGGCGCGCTCCAATGCTTCACGCGGAAACGGGTCACCACCCCCCAGGGTGAAATCGGAACTGGCGCGCACGATCGGTCGGCCCTGGCCGTCGAAAATGATGGCCTCGGACAGAGACAGCAGCCGGACATGCAGATTGAGCGCCCGTTCCAGCAGCGCGCGGTTCTGGGACAACAACAGAGCGTCGGCATCAAGGTCGTTGGCCATGCCCAGGATATCGGCCTTGATGACCTTCTGATGTTCTTCGATATAGGCTTCGGCCACGCTGGTAGCGTTGTCGACAACCGTACGCACCTTCTCCGAAAACCAGGATTGCAGCCCCACCTCGAAAAAGATCAGCGTAAAAATCGCCATCAATATGGTCGGGGTGATGGCGATCAGGCTGAACAGGAATACCATCCGGCCATGCAGTTTGGACCCTGCAATCCCGCTGCGTCGTGCCGCCAGAAGCTGCACCAGCAGGCGCGCCACCACCGCGCCCAGGATCAGGGACAATACAAGGTTGATCACAAGCAACACATAGATGGAGGTGGGCTTGGGCTCGTACGGTGCCGACTGCGTAAACAGCCAATAGGTCACCATCGATGAGGCCGTGACACCAATGATCAGGGCAACGGCCAGCTTGTTGGTCAGGCCGGCCTTGCGCGCCCAGACGCCTAACCGTCCAAGCGGATTTCGAATCGAAAAGAAAAGAGGCTTTTCCATAAACTCTGCACGCCGCGCCGTCTCTGACCCCCCCTGGTGTTCTACCACACCATGTGGCAAAAATGCATCACTGAAATGTGGCCCGGCACCCGAACCCCTGGTTTGACGTCATCGCAGCCTAGCGCCGCGGGCCGCGAATGACCTGAATATCAAGGTCCCGGATTTTCTTGCGCAGGGTATTGCGATTAAGTCCGAGCAGTTCCGCCGCCCGGATCTGGTTGCCGCGGGTGGCTTCCAGGCTCTTGATGATCAGTGGGCGCTCCACCTCCCGAATGAGGCGTTCGTAAAGCCCCGGCGGAGGAAGGCCATCGCCATGCGCTGCGAAATAGGTCTCAAGATGGCGCTCCACAGCCCCGAGCAGGCTTTCTTCCCCGGCGCTGCGCGATGGTTCGGGGGTACGGGCCTCGGGCTCTTGCAATTCCGCTTCAATGATATCCTTGGTGAGCACATCTTCAGCGTAAAGCGCGACCAGTCGCCGGATCAGGTTTTCAAGTTCCCGGACGTTACCGGGCCAGGGATAGGTTTTCATCCACTCGACCGCGGCCTTGTCGATGATCTTTGGAGGCAGCCCCTCGTTCACCACGCGGCCGAGAAAATGGCGCACCAGATCGGGAATGTCCTCGGTCCGCTCTCGTAGGGGCGGAATGCGGATCGGCACCACATTGAGGCGATAAAACAGATCCTCGCGAAACAGCCCCTGGCGAATGAGCTGGCGCAGGTCCTGATTGGTGGCAGCAATAATGCGCACATTGGTTTTGATCGCATGGCGCCCGCCAACGGTCATATATTCGCCCTGCTGCAATACCCGTAAAAGACGGGTCTGCGCTTCAATGGGCATATCGCCGATTTCGTCCAGAAACAGCGTACCACCCTGGGCCTGCTCAAAACGGCCCATGCTGCGTTCGCTGGCGCCCGTAAACGCGCCCTTTTCATGCCCGAACAGTTCGCTCTCAATCAGCTCTCGCGGGATCGCAGCCATATTGACGGCGACGAACGGCGCATTGCGGCGCTTGCCAAAATCATGGAGCGCCCGCGCCACCAGTTCCTTCCCGGTCCCCGACTCGCCGGTGATCATCACCGTCAGATCCGTGGGCATCAGCCGCGCCACCACCCGATAGACTTCCTGCATCGCCGGCGAGCGCCCCACCAGCGGCATCTCGTCCTGATCTTCGCGCTCATCCCTGTGTTCGTCCATTTTATCCTTCGGACGATTAAGCGCGCGATCAACCACCGTTTTTAACTCGTTAAGATCAAACGGCTTTGGCAGGTATTCATACGCCCCCCTTTCGGTCGCCTTTACCGCGGTCATCAGGGTGTTCTGGGCGCTCATCACGATGACCGGAATGTCACCGCGCAGCTTCTTGATCCGGGGGATCAGATCGAGACCATTCTCGTCCGGCATCACGACGTCGGTAATGATCAGGTCGCCCTCGCCGTTGGATACCCATCGCCATAGGGTCGCGGCATTGCTGGTACACTGGACATTGTAACCGGCTCGTCCCAGCGCCTGGGACAGGACGGTCCGGATGGCGCGATCATCATCGGCCACAAGAATGGTTGCGCTCATGTCGGCGCCTCCTTCTCTTCATGGGCCGGCAGCAGAACCCGGAATATCGTTCGGCCGGCCTGCGAATCACATTCGACAATCCCGCCATGGTCTCCGATTATCTTGGCGACCAGCGCCAGCCCCAACCCGGTCCCGTTGTTCTTGGTGGTCACAAAGGGGTCGAACAGATGAGGCCGCAAATCAGCCGGAACACCGGGACCGTTATCCATCACACAGACTTCGAGCGGGAGATGCATCCGCTCCGTCGTCCCCGGAATGGCCAGCCGCACACCATGGCGGTAGGCGGTGGTCAGAATGATTTCTCCGCCCGTGGGGGGTACCGCTTCGGCCGCATTCTTGACCAGATTGAGGAACACCTGGATGAGCTGATCCTTGCTCGCCGCCGCAGGGGGCAGTGAGGGATCATACTGTTCGACAAAGGCCACCGACTTCGCAAATCCGCTTTTGGCCAGCCGGCGCACATGGTCAAGAACCTGGTGCAGATTGACCGCCGAACGTTCCACCGGCCGGCGGTCGGAAAAAAGCTCCATGCGATCCACCAGATCACGGATGCGATCCGCTTCGTCGCAGATCAGACGGGTCAGGGGCTTGTCGTCCTCGCTGACACCCTGCTCCAGAAGTTGGGCGGAGCCCCGAATGCCGGACAGCGGGTTCTTGATTTCATGGGCCAGTACGGCCGCCATTCCCATCACCGAGCGGGCAGCGCCGCGGTGAGTCAGCTGGCGGTCGATTTTCTGGGCGATGCTGCGCTCATGAATGGTGATCAGGATACGACGAGGATCGTCGATCACCGGCGAAATCTGGATATCCACCGGTCTCGGGGCAATTCTCGGGTTGTCGATCTCCACCTCGTATTCTGAAATCGCCGAGCCGCGACGCCGAACCTGTTCGATCGCTGCCAGAAGCGGACTGTCGTAGCCCACCAGTTCGTCAAGTCCATGGCGCCTGAGCTGCCCCACACTCATGCCGAAGAACGTTTCGGCCGCCATATTGGCGTAAACTGGCGTGCCTTCTTCCCCAATCACCAAAATGGCGTCGGGCAGCGAGTTGAGCACGGCCTCCAGATTGTCCCCGGCGTCCGATTCGGAGCAAGCCGGCGCCCTCGCTGCCATGGGACTCAGGCCGCCAGCCGGTCAAGAAGCGGCGCGTAGAAATCATGGATTTCTTCTTTGACCGCTTCTGGATCTTCGAGCCGGTTGACCCGGTCCCGGAATTCGCTCGACCCCGGCAGCCCTTTCGAATACCACGAAATATGTTTGCGTGCGATCTTGACCCCGGTTGCCACACCATAATGGTCCAACATGGCGTCGTAGTGGCCGAGCACGACCTCCTGCTGCTCCCACAAGGGTGGGTCGGGAAGGCGCTCTCCGGTTTTCAGGTAGTGCATGACCTGAGAAATGAACCACGGCCGGCCATAGGTGCCGCGTCCAACCATCACGCCATCAGCGCCGGACTCCGCCAGTGCCGCATCCACATCATCAAAGCAGGTGATATCCCCGTTGACGATGACCGGTATCGATACCGCTTCCTTGACCCGACGCACGAATGCCCAGTCGGCGCTGCCACGGTACATCTGGCAGCGGGTGCGGCCATGAACCGTGATCATCCGGACACCGCAATCTTCCGCAATGCGTGCAAGCTCTGGCGCGTTAAGCGAATCATGGTCCCAGCCCATCCGCATCTTGAGGGTGACGGGCAGGGACACCGCCTTTACCGTGGCCTCGATGAGGCTGCGCGCGTGGTCAAGGTCACGCATCAGCGCCGAACCGGCGTGGCCGTTGACAACCTTTTTCACCGGACAGCCCATGTTGATGTCGATGATCGCGGCCCCCCTGTCTTCGTTCAGCCTGGCGGCCTCCGCCATCACATGGGCCTGACAGCCTGCAAGTTGCACGGACATGGGATGCTCTTCCGCGCAATTGCTGGACATCTTCATGGACCGCTCGGACGCCCGGATCATCGCCTCGCTGGCAATCATTTCCGACACCACCAGACCGGCGCCATAGCTCTTGACCAGACGACGAAATGGCATGTCCGTTACCCCGGACATGGGTGCCAGAATGACCGGATCATCAATACGAACAGGCCCGACCTGAATGCTCATTTTTTACGCACCTTATATTGTGCACATTATTTATGCAAAATTGCCGCCACTATAAAGCAAAAAACGCCAAGGGGTCAAAAAAAGATCGCGGGCGTGGCTACCATCTTCCGAAAAGCCGCCCCCCGCATTGACTCGCCATGCAAGGGTCCGGCATGTCTTGGCAAATGGTGATTCAATCACGGTGCAGTGAAAGACATGAGCGGCAAAGCAGCACAAACGGTGGCCCTGGTGGTGGCGGCCGGGCGTGGCCTTCGGGCTGGCACGGCGATTCCCAAGCAGTATGCTCCGCTTCTCGGCCGGCCGCTGCTGGCCCATACGTTGACAGCATTGATCTCTCATCCCCGGATCCATGCGGTGGTCACGTTGATTCACCCCGACGATCAGGCGCTTTATGACGCGGCCACGGCGGGGCTGAACCTCCCGCCCCCGGTCTTCGGCGGTCTGACCCGACAGGAGTCGGTGCTCAAAGGCCTGGAAACCCTGGGCAATCAAGGTTACCGGCGGGTTCTCATTCATGACGCGGCGCGCCCGTTCGTCTCCCCCGCGCTCGTCGATCGCCTGCTTGACCGCCTGGATACGGCCGATGGTGTTGTTCCCGCCATCAGCGTGGTTGACAGTCTGAAACGCGTTGACGGCGACTTCGTCTCGGGGAGCGTCCCGCGCGAAGGCCTGTTCCGGGTCCAGACTCCTCAGGCGTTCAGGTTCGACAAGATCCTGGCGGCGCACCGTGCAGCCGCCGGCCGGAACATGACTGACGATGCGGCGGTGATGGAGGCGAGCGCCGGCACTGTTGCGGTTGTCGATGGCGACGAAGACAACTTCAAGGTGACCAAGCCGGGCGACTTTGCCCGGGCCGAAGCGCAACTGTTGGGACGACACGCAGATGTGCGCAGTGGTCTCGGTTTTGATGTTCACCGGTTTGACGAGGGCAACACAGTAACCTTGTGCGGGGTCGAGATTCCGCACCAGCGTGCGCTCGCCGGGCATTCCGACGCCGACGTGGCTCTCCATGCCCTGACCGACGCCATTCTTGGCGCGCTGGGCGCAGGCGACATCGGCGACCACTTCCCGCCCACCGACGACAAATGGAAAGGCGCCTCGTCAGAACTGTTTGTCCGGGCCGCTCGCGACCGTGTGGTGGCGGTCGGCGGTCTTGTCGCCCATGTTGACATTACCATCATTTGCGAGGTGCCGCGGATCGGACCACACAAACAGGCCATGCGCGAGGCGGTCGCGGCCATGCTGGCGGTTTCGCCGAATCGTGTCAGCATCAAGGCGACGACGACGGAGAAGCTCGGCTTCACCGGCCGCCAGGAGGGGATCGCAGCCCAGGCCATCGCGACGATCCGGTTGCCTGAGCGCGGTTACCAGACATGACGTCGAAAACCCCGCCATCCGAAACCCGACGATCCCCATCCGGACCACCCGGGACCCTGCCCTGGCCCGGCGCGTGGCGCGACCCCGCATTCTGGATCGCGACCGGATGCGGCAGCGGGCTGTTGCCCAAAGCCCCCGGCACATGGGGAACGCTGGTCGCCCTGGCGCTTGGATGGTGTCTTCATGGCGCGGGCGGACCGCTGGCGATGGGCCTGGCGGCCGTGGGGGCCCTTTTGATCGGGGTATGGGCAAGCGAGCGCTATATGCGCAGGACCGCGACCCATGACCCCGGCGCGATCGTAATCGACGAGTTCGCCGGTCAATGGCTGGCGCTGGTTGCCATGCCCGCTGGCGGTGGTCCGGTGCACTGGGCGGCGGCCTTCATCCTGTTCCGAATCTTCGATATCCTAAAGCCGTGGCCCATTGGCGTCCTTGACCGCCGGATCAAGGGCGGATGGGGTGTGATGCTGGACGATATCGCAGCCGGGGCTTACGCAGCGCTGGTTCTGTGGGGAGGATCCCATGTTTTCGGAAGCTGACATTGCGCTGGCATCCGACGTGCTCAGCCGGGCTCACAAGGCCGGAATTATGCTGGCCATCGCGGAATCCTGCACCGGTGGGCTGGTGTCGGCCTGCCTGACCGCAGTTCCCGGCGCGTCGGAGGTGCTCGATCGCGGCTTCGTCACCTATACCAATGATTCCAAGACGGAAATGCTGGGGGTACCGGCGGATCTCATCAGGTCATACGGCGCGGTGAGTGAGGCCGTGGCGTGTGCCATGGCCGAAGGAGCACTGGCCCGCTCCCGGGCCGAGGCATCCATTGCCATAACCGGCATTGCGGGACCGGGCGGCGGCAGCGCGGACAAGCCCGTGGGGCTGGTGTGGATCGCAGGGGCACGGACAGGCAGAAAAACAATCGCCGAGAAACATCTGTTCGGCGATATCGGGCGCTCCCAGGTTCGGGAAAAAAGCCTTGAAGCGGCCTTACGCGTCCTCGAACGCCTCATCTGACGGCGGCTGATAGAGCTCCCTGGCGCGGGATTCAAAGGCGAAAACCATCCGGTGAACCGCATCGGAAAAAAGCGCCCCGACGAGCTTCTCGAAGACCGGATTCTTGAACTCGAAATCGACTTCGAAGTCGACGACGCAATGACCCTCACCGGCGTCTTCGAACACCCAGTGATTGTGCAGATGCCTGAGCGGTCCCTTGACGTAATCCACCTCGATCCGGGTTTCCGGTTCGAGGCGAACGCGAGACGTGAACTTTTCCCGGAACATCTTGAAGCCAATCACCAGATCGGCCCAGAATTCCTTGTCCATCCGTTTGAATATCCGCGCCCCGATACACCACGGCAGGAATTCGGGATAGCGCTCCACATCCGCCACAAGGTCGTACATCTGCTTGGCCGTATAGGGCAGCGTGCGACGTTCCTGGTGACGCGGCATCAGAACTTCAAGCGATCTCGTTGGCGCCACCAGCAGCCAGCCTGGCCTCCCGCGCCGCCCTGAGCCTGGCAAAATCCTCACCTGCATGATGCGATGACCGGGTCAGCGGGGACGCCGATACCAGAAGAAAGCCCTTGGCCAAGGCGATTTTCTTGTAGCTGGCGAACTCGTCGGGCGTGACGAACCGATCCACCGGCGCATGACGTGGTGTGGGCTGGAGGTACTGGCCTATGGTCAGAAAGTCGATGTTGGCCGAGCGCATATCGTCCATCACCTCATGCACTTCCGCCTTTTCCTCGCCAAGCCCCACCATGATTCCGGATTTGGTGAAAATGGACGGGTCCATCTCCTTGACCCGGTCGAGCAGACGCAACGAATGATAATAGCGCGCACCGGGCCGGATCGACGGATAGAGCCGCGGCACCGTTTCCAGATTGTGGTTGAACACATCGGGTCTGGCCGCCACCACCGCCTCCAGAGCACCTGGCTTGTTGCGAAAGTCGGGGGTCAGGATTTCAATGGTGGTCGACGGCGTCTCGGCCCGAAGCCGCTCGATGACACGCACGAACTGGTTGGCGCCGCCATCTTTCAGATCATCACGATCCACCGAAGTGATGACGATATGTTCGAGCCCCAGTTCGGCGGCCGCCACAGCCACATGTTCAGGCTCCAGCGGATCAACCGGGTTTCCAAGCCCGGTCTTGATGTTGCAAAAGGCACATGCCCTGGTGCAGGTGTCACCCAGAATCATCACCGTGGCGTGTTTCTTGGTCCAGCATTCCCCAATGTTGGGGCAGGCCGCCTCCTCGCACACCGTGTTCAGATTGAGCGAGCGCATGAGCTTGCGCGTCTCGAAGAATTCTTTCGAGGTCGGCGCCTTGACCCGCAGCCAGTCAGGCTTCGGCTTGCGGGGCGGATTGGTCTTCAGATTTTCAACCTTGCTCATAAACGCTCCAGTCTCCGGACCTTATCTAAAAATGGAGGGCCCGGCCATAGGCGTCAAGCACCGACTCATGCATCATTTCAGACAGGGTCGGATGCGGGAAGACGGTGTGCATCAGTTCGGCCTCGGTGGTTTCCAGCGTACGCGCAATGGCGTAGCCCTGGATCAACTCGGTCACTTCGGCGCCGATCATGTGGGCGCCTAAAAGTTCGCCCGTCTTGGCGTCAAAGACCGTCTTGATGAAGCCATCCGGGTCACCAAGCGCAATGGCCTTGCCGTTGCCGATGAACGGGAACTTACCAACCTTTACGTCATAGCCCTTTTCCTTGGCTGCTGCTTCGGTCAAGCCGACGCTCGCCACCTGGGGCCGGCAATAGGTACAGCCCGGGATATTGGACTTATCAAGAGGATGAACGTCTTTCAGACCGGCAATTTTTTCGACGCAGATTACCCCTTCATGGCTTGCCTTGTGCGCCAGCCAGGGCGCGCCGGTCAGGTCGCCGATGGCATAAATGTCTTTGACCCCGGTGAAGCCCCACTCGTCGGTGACCACATGGCCCTTTTCAACCTTGACGCCAGCCTCTTCAAGGCCGAGACCTTCCACGTTGCCGGTGATCCCGATCGCCAGAATGACGCGCTCGACCTTGATTTCCTCGGTCTTACCGTCCTTCTTTTCGACAATCGCAGTCACCGAGGTCTTGGCCTTTTTCAGCTCCTTGACCTGGGCCGAGGTGAGAATCTTCATGCCCTGCTTCTTGAACGCCTTTTCGGCATGGGCAGACACGTCGGCATCTTCCACGGGGAGAATGCGGTCAAGCATTTCAACCACCGTCACATCCGCCCCCATATCCCTGTAAAAACTGGCAAATTCGATTCCGATGGCGCCCGAACCGATCACCAGGACCGACTTCGGCATGGTCTTGGGCGTCATGGCATGCTTGTACGTCCAGACCAGTTCTCCGTCCGCCTTGAGATGCGGCAGCTCGCGGGCCCGTGCGCCGGTGGCCAGAATAATATGCTTGGCAGCAATTTCCTCGGTTTTGCCGTCCTTCTCGACCGCAAGCTTTCCGGGCCCTTTGAGTTTGCCCGTCCCCTCAAGCACCGTAATCTTGTTCTTCTTCATCAAATGGCCAATGCCCTGGGAAAGCTGTTTGGCCACCTGGCGGCTCCGCTTGACCACCTTCTCGATATCAAACTTCGGCTTGACCGGCTCAAGGCCAAAGGCCTCGGCATTCTCCATCAGATGATAGATTTCGGAAGAGCGCAGCAAGGCTTTTGTCGGAATACAGCCCCAGTTAAGGCAAATACCACCAAGGTGCTCCCGTTCGACGACGGCCGCCTTCATGCCAAGTTGCGCGCTTCTGATTGCCGCCACATACCCGCCAGGCCCGCCGCCGACGACTACCACATCGAAGTTCTTGTCCGTCATTCTACCCGTTCCCTGTATCTAGTGTTACGGCGTGCCCCGCCTGTTCACCACGACAGGCTTTCAAGTACAAGCGTTCTTACCGAACGATTCCGATGGATACAAGCTACCCCAAGTCAGAGAAGCATTTTGATCGGATTTTCCACCAGTTGCTTGAAGGTGGTCAGAAGATTGGCACCAATGGCGCCATCAATCGCCCGATGGTCACAGGACAGGGTCGCGGTCATCACCCTGGCTGGCACAATTTCGCCGTCGCGAATGACCGCCCGCTCTTCGGCCGCGCCGACCGCCAGGATCGCGGCCTGGGGCGGATTGATCACAGCATCGAACTGCTTGATACCATACATGCCGAGGTTCGAAAGGGAAACCGTACCGCCCTGATATTCCTCGGGCGTCAGTTTGCCGGCGCGGGCCTTTTCGGCGAGCGCTCTCATTTCCGCACCAATGGCGGCGACCCCCTTGCTGTCGGCACCGCGGATCACCGGCGTCACCAGGCCACCGTCAATGGCCACCGCCACCGAAACGTCGACGCGACCAAATTTGAGCAACTTGTCGCCGGCGTACTGAACATTGGCATCCGGTACCTTTCTGAGCGCTGCCGCCAGTGCCTTGATCAGAAAGTCATTGACCGACAATGCCAGATCTTCTTCTTCATTCACCTGTTTACGCAGGGCGAGAAGCCGGTCCATCGCCACATCCACCGTCAAATAGAAATGCGGCACGGTCTGTTTGGCTTCGGTGAGACGCTGGGCAATCACCTTGCGCATGCTGGTCAGCTTCACTTCCTCGACCGGCATGTCGCCGACGGCCGCCGGGCCGGGCGCCGGCTTCTCGGTGGTCGCTACCAACGGCGCAGCGCCTTCGAGGTCGCGCTTGACCACCCGGCCACCCGGTCCGGAACCCTTGACAGCACTGAGGTCTATGCCGCTTTGGGCGGCGATACGCCGCGCCAGCGGCGAAGCAAACACGCGCTCCTGCCCATTCTGACGGGGTGACGGCGCATTCGCCGTCGGAGCTTTTTCGGCCTGCTCTGGCGCCTTCGTCGCCTTGGTCTTGTCTTTTTCAGCCTCCTGCCTTGACTGGTCTTTGGGTTTCGGCGCACTGTCCAGCGCTTCGATATCGCCCTCATCCTCCCCGTCTTCCAGAAGGACTGCGATGACCTGGCCCACCGGCACGTCCGGCGTCCCTTCGGCCACCACCAGCTTGCCGACCCGGCCATCGTCGGCGGCTTCCACCTCCATCGTCGCCTTGTCGGTTTCGATTTCAGCGATGATATCGCCGGACCTGATCTCGTCTCCCTCCGATACCAGCCACTTGGCGAGTGTCCCCTTCTCCATGGTCGGCGACAGAGCGGGCATCTGAATTTCAATGGTCATGATCTCGGTCTCCTGTCCTCTCCTGTCGCGTTAATCCGCGTAACATACCGATTTGGCTGCGGTCACGATGTCCTCACTTTTGACCAGCCAAAGCTTTTCGAGATTGGCGGCGTAGGGGGTGGGCACATCGGCGTTGGTGACCCGCGCCACGGGCGCATCCAGATAATCGAAGGCCTGGGCCATGACCTGGGCCGCCAGTTCGGCGCCGATGCCGCAGAACGGCCAGCCTTCTTCGGCCACAACCATTCGGTTGGTTTTCCTGACCGAGGTCAGCACGGTCTCCATATCGATCGGCCGCAGTGTTCTAAGGTCGATCACTTCGGCCTCTATGCCCTCGCCGGCCAACGCCTCGGCTGCTTCCAGGCAGAACCCGACGGCAATGGAATAGCTGACCAGCGTCACATCGCCGCCTTCCCGCACAACCCTGGCCTTGCCGATGGGAACGGTAAAATCGTCAAGCTCCGGCACCTCGAACTTCCGACCATACAGAATTTCGTTTTCGAGGAAGATCACCGGGTTGGGATCACGAATCGCAGACTTCAACAAGCCCTTGGCGTCCGCCGCCGAATAGGGCGCGATCACCTTGAGGCCCGGCACATGGGCATACCAGGCAGCAAAATTCTGGCTGTGCTGCGCGGCAACCCGCGAGGCCGCCCCGTTGGGGCCACGAAAGACAATGGGACATCCGATCTGCCCACCCGACATATAGCGAGTCTTGGCCGCCGAATTGATCAGATGGTCGATCGCCTGCATGGCAAAATTGAAGGTCATGAATTCGACAATGGGCCGCAGCCCGGCCATGGAAGCACCAACACCCAGACCAGCGAAGCCATGCTCGGTAATGGGTGTATCCACCACCCGGCGCGCCCCGAATTCGTCGAGCAGCCCCTGGCTGACCTTGTACGCGCCCTGGTACTCGGCCACCTCCTCGCCCATCAGAAACACGCTGTCATCACGCCGCATTTCCTCCGCCATGGCATCGCGCAATGCTTCACGGACCGTCATTTCAACGAATTTGGTGCCTTCGGGCAAATCCTGTTCCGCGGACACCGGCTCAGCAGGATGTTGGGGCCGCCGTTCAGGCGCCGGTTCCGGCTTGCCTTGTATCTCTTCCCGTCCTTCCTCATCAGAGGTAGTGCTGGCCTTGGAGGCTGGCTCTGGCGACACTTCGAACGTGTCGAGTGCCGAAGCGTCTTCACCATCTTCCAGCAGTACCGCGATCGGTGTGTTCACCGGTACGTCGGGCGTTCCCGCCTCAACCAAGATCCGCCCGAGTGTGCCTTCGTCGGTAGCCTCAAG
>RFJA01000220.1 GCA_003695065.1 Alphaproteobacteria bacterium | reverse complement strand
GATCGTATTGGCCATCGCCGGGTGGTGCTGGGCTCGCTGGCGGTCATGGGAGCGGCCAGTTTTGCCGGGAGTTTCGCGACCGGGGGTGTCGGGCTTCTGATTTGCCGCTTTCTCGAGGGTGTCGGGTTTCTTGGCGTCGTCATCGCGGCGCCGTCGCTGATCGCCGGCGAGGTGCGCGCCGGGGACCGGGCGGTGGGGTTCGGGATCTGGGGCTCCTATCATCCTGCCGGTGGAACGCTGGTGTTGGTGATGGCGCCGCTGGTGATGGCGCTTTGGGGGTGGCGCGGTCTGTGGCAGGTCACCGGCCTGTTGTCCCTTGCTTTCATCATTCTGGTGGTGCGGGCCCGGCCGCGCCCGCCGGACCATGGCGCGCATCCGCGTGCCGGCCTCCTGGCCAATGTGGCACGCACGGTTGGTTCCCGCGGGCCGTGGCTGCCGGCGCTCAGTTTCGGTTTCTACACCATGCAGTTTACGGCCCTGATGGGGTGGCTGCCCACCTATCTGGTGGAAAACCGGGGCGTGTCCACCGGCACCGCCGGTCTCCTGACGGCGTTGGTGATCGCGGTCAATGTCCCGGGTGCAGTGCTTGGCGGGGTGCTGCTGCGCCGGGGCTTCGGACATGGTGTTCTGGTGGGGCTGACGTCGATGGTGATGGCGGTGATGGCGGTGCTCATTTTCTCACCCGCCATGCCTGACGGGGTGCGCTACGCCGCTTGCGTGGGGCTGTCTTTTTTCGGCGGCATCATCCCCGCCTCCCTGTTGGCGGCGGCGCCGCTGGTGGCGCCGTCGTCGCGCCAGCTTGGCACCACCAACGGCCTGATTGTTCAGGGTTCCAACATCGGCAACGTGCTGGGGCCGCCGCTGCTGGCCGCGGTGACCACCATGCGCGGGCGGTGGGAGGACAGCCTGTGGATGTTCCTGGTCTTCGCCGTCCTCAATATTGGGTTGAGTTTCGCGTTGCGCCGTGAAGAAGCGCGGCGCAAAGGCACCAGCTTGCCAGGGAGATAATCCATGCTTTCTTTGTTCACCGACATGGAAGTGTGGGCCAGTCTGCTCACCCTTACCGCACTTGAGATCGTGTTGGGCATCGACAATCTGATCTTTCTCTCGATTATCTCCGACCGATTGCCCGAAGCCGCGCGGGCGCGGGCCCGCCGACTCGGATTGGGGCTTGCGCTTATCGGCCGGATTGGGCTGCTAACCATTCTGACCTGGATAATCGGTCTGACCGCGCCCCTGTTTGTGGTGTTCGAGGTCACCGTGTCCTGGCGCGACCTGATATTGATTGCGGGCGGTCTTTTCCTTCTGGTGAAAGCGACGACCGAAATGCATCATCTGGTTGAAGGCGCGGGTGGTGACGGAGCGACCCGCCGCCCCGCGTCGTTCTTGTCGGTGATCGTCCAGATCCTGTTGCTCGATTTGGTGTTCTCCCTCGACTCGATTCTGACGGCAGTTGGCATGACCGCGCATTTGCCGGTGATGATCGCCGCCATTGTCATTGCCATGGCGGTGATGATTGCTGCCGCCGAGCCGGTCGCCACATTCATCAACCAGTATCCCAATGTCAAAATGCTGGCCCAGGCGTTTTTGCTGCTGATTGCCGTGGCGCTCATTGCCGATGGCGCCCATTTTCACATTCCCCGTGGCTATCTGTATTTTGCCATCGCGTTCTCGGCTTTGGTCGAGTTTCTCAACATTCTAGCGGCGCGCCGGCGACGGGCGCGGCGCGCTGAGACTGGTACCTGACCCTCCGATTGGCTATAACGCCCGGGCAAACGGAAACAGGGAAATGGAAACGCATGTCGGACCAACCGCTTTATCTTGAAAAGGAGGGCGATCTTGCCTGGCTTGTGCTCAATCGGGTGGAGAAGAAAAATGCGCTGACCCAGGCCATGTGGGAGGCCATCCCCGATCTTGTGGCCGAAGCCGCGGCCGACCCGGAGATCAAGGTGGTGATCGTCCATTCGGCCTGTCCCACCGTGTTCAGCGCCGGTGCCGACATCAAGGAATTCGAGGCGATTTCGAAGGATCCGGAGCGTCGTGAAGCGAACCGGGTGGCGGTGCGGGAGGCGCAGCGCCAACTGGCTCGGCTGGACAAGCCGACCATTGCCATGATCGAGGGGGCCTGTGTCGGAGGCGGGTGCGGACTGGCGCTGGCCTGCGATATCCGGTTCGCCACGCCGCAGGCGCGGTTTGGTATCACGCCGGTCAAGCTGGGGCTCATCTACAGTGTCCAGGACAGCAAGCAACTGGTGGATCTGGTCGGGCCTGCCCACGCCAAGTCGATCCTGTTCACCGGCCGTCTGGTCGGGGCCGATGAAGCGCTGCGCATCGGGCTTGTGAACGAGCTTTACGAGGCCGGCGAGATTCGCGAACACACGGCCGCTTTCGCCCGCATGATCGCGGACAATTCACAGTGGGGGGTGAGGGGGATCAAGCGCATCATCCGGATGATTCTGGATGGCGTCGTTGACGATACACCCGAGACCGAGGAGTTGTTCCGCCAGAGCTTTGCCGGCGTTGATCACCAGGAAGGGGTCGCGGCCTTCCTGGCCCGGCGCAAGCCCAGTTTTCCGTATCGATAGGTCACGCCAACTCGGGTCACCCCTGCGCTAGACCAGCGCGACGATGCTGCCCACCAGGGCCGACAGCATCAGCGCCAGGCTCGATGCGAAGGTCAGCATCATGCCCGGCCCGCGGCGCGACGGGTCCTTGCGATAGGCGCTGGAATAGACCAGCCTTCCGGCAACCCAGACAAGGCCCATCACCGCGCCCCAGATGCTGTGAAACACGGCATGGAACAGCCACAGGCTGGGCAGGAACAGCACGGTTTGCTCAACGGTGTTCTGATGGATCCGGTAAAGGCGATTGAATTCGTCCGGGCCCGTTGTCGCCGGCGCCGGTACTTCCAGACGCCCACGCGCCTGACCAACCCGCAAGGCAAACACAATATTGATGAACAGCGCCAGTACCGAAACGATGACCGTGACGTGAAAAGCCGCAGGCATGACATGGGTCCCCCTGGTTGAAAAGACCTGCCCTCCGCTGGTTTACCCTGCACTGGGCAATCCGCTTCCCGGGCGCTAGTATGCCCTTAAATCGCTCCCTTGGGTATCCTGTAGAATGACGGGGAGGTGCGACAGGAAATGATCGGGCGAAAACGGCGCAAGGCGAAGGTCCAGCCGCTTTACCAGCAGGTGGCGACGCAACTGAGGCAAGGCATTGAAAGCGGGCACTATCCCGTGGGCGGGCCCTTGCCGACCGAAGCCATGCTCTGCGCCGACCTGAACATCAGCCGCCATACCGCGCGGGACGCGTTGCGGCTTCTCGAAGAAGCCGGGTACGTGTCGCGGCGGCGCGGCGTCGGCACCTATGTATTGTCCAACCGTCCCAAACGGGCCTATGTCCAGTCCCTGGGATCACTGGATGATCTTCTGCACTATGCCCATGATACCCGATACGAGATCGAAGGGGTGCGCCGCTTCAGCGCCGCGGCCTCGGATCTGGCGTTGCTCCAGGGCAAGGCGGGAGATCGCTGGATCAAGCTTACCGGACGGCGCTACCAGTTGTTGAGCGACCGGCCGTTCTCCATCACCGTGATTTATCTGCCCATTCGGTTCGAAAGCGCTCTTGACGAAATCAGGGATCACAGGGGAGCGATTTACGCCCTGATCGAGGAACGTTTCAACGTTCCCATTGCGCGGGCCAGTCAGGAACTGCAGGCGGTGACGCTCAGCGCCGAGGAAGCGACGCTGCTGGACGCAAAACCCGGCGACGCGGCCATGCGCGCCATCCGGCGATACTATGATACCGATGGCAAGTTGGTGGAGGTGTCCTGGAACCTCTACCTCGGCAGGTTGTTTACCCATTCAAGCTGGGTCGATCGGGAAAACAGACTCTGACCAATCCGTGTCGCAGCGCTACCGGCGCGGCTGGGCCGCCCGGGCTATGCGCAGGCAGGCCCGGGCGCAGACTGCGGTGTCGGGCATGCCGGTGGTTTTGCAGTTCACTTCGGCCTCGGCCACCAGCTCCAGGGCGGCGGCAAGACGCGGTGCCGACCAGCGACCAAGCTGTCTGCGAAAGGCCGGGATTTCCTTGAAAAACACCGGCGGGCGCAAGCGTCGCATGGCGTCGTCGGGGCTGACGCCTTCGGCCACATGCCCAGCCGCTTCATAAAGCCGCATCAGCCGGCGGCCGACTGCACGCAAAACCGCCACCGGGGTTTCACCCTGCGAGAAGGCACGGGTGAGTGCCCGGTCGAGGCGTGCAAGCTCGCCCCCGGTGACGGCGGAGGACACTTCATCGAGTGTCAGGGCGCCACTGTCACCGACACAGGCCCGGGCGTCGCCAAGTGTGACCACGGGATGCCGGTCGCCTGCCTTGTAGATCGCCAGCTTGTCCAGTTCGCCCCGGATAATGCCGCGGTCTTCGCCAAGCCGGTCCTGCAGATAGACCACGGCGTCCGGCTCCACATCCAGACCATGTTCGCCCAAGGTACGATGAATCAGCTCGCCGAGACTGCGCGCATCGTCGGCGTAACAGGGGATGGAGACGGCGTTGCGGGCGGCTTCGGCGAGTTTGCGCAAACTCGAACGTGGCGAAAGGTCGCCGGATGTGACGATGACAAGGCCATCGCCTTTGGGATCGTTCAGGAACGACTCAAGCGCCGCGGTGATGGCGTCGGTTGCGGCATCGATCCGGATCACCCGGCGGCCGCCCAACATGGAAATGCTTGCGGCCTCGATCGCGATCCGGCCCGGATCGTCCGCGATTTCGGCCATGGTCAGGTTGGCCACATTGAACGGATCCGACAGGTCATCGACGATCTGGGCGGCGATGGTGTCGGCCCGTTCTCGCACCAGGCCTTCGTTGGGGCCGTACACCAGAACGGTCCGGTAGGCCGGGTCGAGATTGCGCACCAGCGCTTCGATATCCGCCGCCCTGGGCTTCACGGTGTTGCGGCTCCGCGTTCACTGGTTCGCTGGCCGAAGTAGCGGCTCAGTCGATGGGTGATCCGCTGACCCAGATCGCGCACCAGACGCGCTTCCATGTCCTGCTCGGCACTTAGCGTTGCATAGTCCGACTGGATCACGTCAAAACTGTTGTAGGCTTGCGCGCGATCTTCGAGGACGATGCTCTCGTCGGCCGTGTCGATCAGACGATAGTGCGCGTCAAGGCGCAGGCCAACCCGGGTGACGGCTTCGTCGGGACGGAAGGCGAACCCTTCCCGGGTGCGTTCCAGATCCAGTTCAAGCCGGTAGCGAACGGCCTGGACACCGCCCTGGTAGAAGCGGTTGGCCAGTTCGTTCTCCAGAAGCTGACCAAGCCGATAGGGCCGCCCCGCCTCGGTGATCGGTTCCACAGCGATGCTGCCAAGATCAACGGCTATCGAGGTCCCGTCGTCGCGCGCACCGTACATCGGGGTAAAACCGCATGCGGCAAGCGCCAGCGCCGCAATCAGCATGACGACGGCCCGGGCGCGGCGCATGTCACACCACCACATTGACGATACGGTTGGGCACCACGATCACCTTGCGCACGGGCCGGCCGTCGATGGCCCGCTGGACCTTGTCGAGGGCGAGAGCGCGGGCCTCCACCTCGGCCCTGTCGGTGTCCTTGGGCAATTCGAGGGTTTCGCGCAACTTGCCCTGGACCTGCACCGCGATGGTCACCGTATCGTCCTGGCACAAGGCCGGGTCGGCCTTGGGCCACGGGCTGTCGGCGACCAGCCTGTCGTGGCCAAGCCGCTGCCACAGTTCTTCCGCCAGATGAGGCATCATGGGGCCGATCAGCAGGGTCAATGCTTCGGCTGCTTCGCGCACCGCCCAGTCGGCGCCGGCCGCCTGCGTGTCCTTGAACCCGGAGAAGGCGTTGACGAATTCATGGATCTGCGCCACCGCGGCGTTGAAATGGAAGTTGTCGATGGCCCTGGTGACTCCGGCAATGGTTCTGTGGGTCGCCCGTCTGAGTTCGGTGACACTTTCGGCAAACGCAGCCGGTGCAGCGTCGCCGGCCGGGACCATCGCGTCCTCCATGCCGGTCACCAGGCGCCACACCCGCTGGGTGAACCGCCATGCGCCCTCGATGCCCGCGCTGGTCCATTCCAGATCGCGGGCCGGCGGGCTGTCGGACAGCATGAACCAGCGCGCCGTATCCGCGCCGTACTGGTCGATGATCGCGGTGGGGTCGATGACGTTCTTCTTCGACTTCGACATCTTTTCCGACCGGCCCACGGTCACCGGCTCGCCTGTGGTGCGCCGGCGCGCCGTTCCGTCGACATACGCCACCTCGTCGGCGGCGACCCACTTGCCTTGCGCGTCGCGATAGGTTTCGTGGCACACCATGCCCTGGGTAAACATGCCGTCGAACGGCTCCTCGATGCCGATGAGTCCGATCTTCTTCATGGCACGGGTGAAGAATCGGGCATACAGAAGGTGGAGGATCGCGTGCTCGATCCCGCCAATATACTGATCCACGGGAAGCCAGTAATCGACAGCGTCGCGATCGAAGGGACGCTCGGACCTGGGGGAGCAGAACCGCGCGAAATACCAGGACGAATCGATGAAGGTGTCGAAGGTATCGGTTTCGCGACGCGCCGGCTTGCCGCATTTCGGGCAATCCACATGTTTCCAGGTGGGGTGATGCTCCAGCGGATTTCCCGGCTTGTCGAACGACACGTCCTCGGGCAGCACCACCGGCAGATCCGCTTTGGGCACCGGCACGGCGCCGCAACTGTCGCAGTGGATGATCGGAATCGGGCAGCCCCAGTAACGCTGGCGCGACACGCCCCAGTCCCGCAGCCGGTAATTCACCGTGCGGTGCCCGAATCCGCCTTCTTCGGCCCGCCGGATGATCTCCGCCTTGGCGTCGTCCACGGTCATGCCATCGAGAAAGGCCGAGTTGGCAAGTCGGCCGGGGCCCACATAGGCTTCGTCCCCGATGGTGAAGCCGGCCGGGTCAGTGCCTTCGGGCACCACCACGGGACGCACCGGCAGGTCGTATTTGCGGGCGAAATCCAGGTCGCGCTGATCGTGGGCGGGGCAGCCAAACACCGCCCCGGTGCCGTAGCCCATGAGCACGAAGTTGGCCACATAGACCGGCAGCTTCCAGCCGGCATCAAAGGGGTGAACAGCTTCGATCGAGGTGCGGTAGCCCTTCTTCTCCGCTCGCTCGATGGCCTCCTCACTGGTGCCGAGTCTCCGGCATTCCTCGATGAACGCGGCAAGGCCCGGGTCGTTCTGCGCAAGCGCTTCGGCCAGTGGATGGTCGGCGGCAATGGCGCAGAAGCTCGCCCCGAACAGGGTATCGGGCCGGGTGGTGTAGACTTCAAGGCCGTCAACCCCCGCGGGCGCGCCTTCGAGCGTGAAGGTGAGCCGCAGCCCCTCGGACCGGCCGATCCAGTTTTCCTGCATCAGGCGGACCTTGGCCGGCCACCGTTCCAGCTTTTCAAGATCGGCCAGAAGGTCTTCGGCGAACGCCGTGATCTTCAGGAACCACTGTGACAGCCGCCGTCGCTCGACCGGAGCGCCGGATCGCCAGCCCTTGCCGTCGATCACCTGTTCATTGGCCAGAACGGTCTGATCCACGGGGTCCCAGTTGACCCACGACTCCTTGCGGTAGACCAGGCCAGCCTCCAGAAAATCCAGGAACATGGCCTGTTCGTGGGTATAATAGTCCGGGTCACAGGTGGCGAATTCCCGCGACCAGTCGATGGCCAGCCCGAGTTCCTTGAGCTGGGCGCGCATGTTGTCGATGTTCTGGTAGGTCCAGGTGGCGGGATGAGTCTTGTTCTCGAAGGCGGCATTTTCCGCCGGCATTCCGAAGGCGTCCCAGCCCATGGGGTGGAGCACATTGGCGCCCTGCGCCCGGCGGTAACGCGCGACCACGTCGCCAAGCGTGTAGTTGCGTACATGGCCCATATGGATGCGCCCCGACGGATAGGGGAACATCTCCAGCACATAGTATTTGGGACGATTCGGGTCTGCTTCGACCACGAAGGTGTTCCGTTCGTCCCAGACCTTCTGCCATTTGGTCTCTGTTGCTCGCGGGTTGTAGCGCGACATGGGTTCTCGTCACATTCCAGAAATCAGATCAATTCAGGCCGGACATCAGATCAACCCGGGAATCGCTGCGCCGGGTTTTATCGGATCGTTGCGGATCAGTCGTCCCTGGGCAACTGGCTGAGGCGAATACGGCGCGCCTGCACCATAATTGCCTGCTCGATCTGCCGTTCCGCCTCAAGGGTGCCCGGGTTATCCACCCACTGGCCGTCACGCAAGCTTTGCTTGAAGACGGACACCTTGAGCGCATCGGCACGCAGGCTCTTGTCCAGAATATAGACCGTTACCTTGGCCCGTTCGGTGCGGGCCGCCGGGTCCACATACCAGTCGGTAATGATCACGCCGCTCTCGGGGTCGGCCTGCAGCATGGGCATGAAATCAAGGGTTTCCAGCGAGGCGCGCCAGAGATAGGCGTTGATACCGATGGCGCTGATGTTTTCCGATGCCAGCAATTGTTCGCGCTTGACTTCGCTGCGGTCCTTGCCGCCAAAAATACCGCAGCCGCCGAGCCCCAGCATCACCACCGTACCCAGCACAGCGACGGTGGTCGTGCGCCGCAAACCGGATTTGTTGTTTTGAACCACTTCCATACCCATCCCGAGCCTTTCATTCGCCAGCGTGCACTCTGCACAAGGATGCCAGATTCACGATGGCATAGTTCTATGGCCTTGCAAGCCCCGTGACAAGGTCCCATCGGTCACAGATGCGGCCCAAAAGGCGTTGATAAAGATGAATGGCTCTCCGATTTCTGTTATAGTGCCGAATCGACGGCCCTTCCCGACAATTCCCTGGGCGGACGGTACGGAAGAAAGGGCCTAATGCCAGCGGCCGGATGGTGTGCCATTAGGACTTTACTTACCGGCAGCAGGCGATAAAGAAATGGCCAAACGATTCCCCTGGCGTTGGGCGGCAGCGTGCGGGGGGCACGGCGGGACCGATCACCTGGTGTCATGACCCGGGAGTTTGGGAGGAATTGGATGTTCATGCGTTGTTCGGGCATAGCGGCTCTTGTTCTTGCCTTGGCGAGTGTCTGGGCGGGGCTGGATGGTGCGGTACAGGCAGCATCCGGTGACGAGGGCAACGAGTCCGCATCGGGCTTCATCTATCTTGACGATGGCTCCGAACCCGGAGAATTACCGCCTTTGTTCCCTGAGGATACGGCGCTTGCGCCCGGTGGGGGTTTGTCGCCCCAGGGCTTGTTGGGCGATCGCGAGGCGAAGAAGGCGGCGTTCTTTATCCTCGACGGGGTGGCTGGTCCGCTTCTCTCTCCCGCTTTGCACAGTGGGGCGCTGCGCGGGCTGGCCGAGCAACGCGCCAGTTTCCAGATCGGTTTAGGCCGAATAGAGCCTGACAGCATGACGCCTTCCGGTCTCGGGATCTGGCTGTCGTCGGAAATGATGGTGGAGGCCGTGCCGCAGTTCGGGCTGCTGGGCAATCCGGACGGGGCTATCGGGTTCGATCACAGACGCTACAACCTTGGCCTGGGTGTGGGCTACGACGGCTTCTCTCTGGGGGCTTCGTTCCGCCAGGAGCATGATGATTTCGACGTTGGCTATCGAGGCTTTGACCTGGGGCTGGCCTACCAGGGGCGAAGCTGGTTCACCAATATTCAGTATGCCGGCTATCGCAACGAGGATGGCCCTCTGTTCTACAGCTTCCTCGGCGAGCGCAAGCTGCAGGCGTTCGAGGTCGGGGCGGGCTATGCGTTGTGGCCGGGCCTGACCTTTTCGGGCCGTTTCAAGTTCTTCGACTATTCCAATCCGCTGTTCCTGGATACCGCCCCCGATCAGGAACATGTCTTTACGCTTGGAACAAAACTGAATTTCTGACCGGTCGGCGGGCTCAAGGAGTGCGCCCCCTAGCTGGCATCGGCGAACGCCCCGATGGCCGCGACGCCGGCCAGCGGCAGGCCCTCAAGTTGGGCCACCGTGTCAACCGTGAGACCGCCCAGCCCATAGACTGGCAGCGGGCTCTGGTCAACCAGTTCACGGAACGCGCTGAGCCCTAGCGCCGGAGCACCCGGGTGGCTCGCCGTCGGAAACACCGGGGACAGCAGCGCGGCATCGGCACCCGCATCGGCTGCCCGGTCCAGCGCTTTCGCATCGTGGGCCGCGGCAGTCAGGATGAGCGATGGTGCCTCCCGGCGAAACAGCTTCAGGCGGTCGACCATGGCTTCCGGGAAATGGACCCCGTCGGCATTCACCTGGCGTGCAAGGCGCGGATCACCCCCCACGAGGAAGACCAGTTCGCGTTTCCTGCAGACCGCGTGCAGCGCGGTTGCCAACGCGGCTCGCTTGGCATATCCATAGTCGCGCAGGATGACGCCGCTGCCGCGTGGAAGCCGTTCAGCCGCCGCCACGACGTCGGGGATGCGCCGCCGGTCGGTGAGGTAGAGCAGGCGGGGCAGCGCCTGGCCACGCACGAAGGCGGGTCGAAGCGTGGCGGCGAAAGCGGCCAACGCCTGTCCGTCGGGGCCAAGGAGTGGTTTTCTGTTGCGCTTGAACAACGTCATTGTTCGACCTTTCAACAAGAGGCCATAGAGTGGCGAGCAATTTCGAAACTGTCAAAGACCGGATCCGCAAGGCCGAACAGCGCGCCGGCCGTCCCGCCGGGGCCGTCACTCTGGTCGCGATTTCCAAGGTGCATGGTCCCGATGTCATAGAGCCGGTTCTGGAAGCCGGTCACCGGGTGTTTGGGGAAAACAGGGTGCAGGAGGCGCAGGCCAAATGGCCTGCGCTTCGGGAACGATTTTGTGATGTGGAGCTGCATCTGGTGGGACCATTGCAGACCAACAAGGTGAAGGATGCGGTGGCGATCTTTGACGTCATTGAAACGGTGGACCGCCCCAAGCTTGCCCGTGCGCTTGCCCGGGAGTTTGAAAAACAGGGCGTCCGCCGCGACTGCTTCATCCAGATCAACACCGGGGAAGAGCCCCAGAAGGCGGGCGCCCTGCCGGCGGAGGCTGATGACTTTATCCGGTTTTGCCGCGATGACCTGAATCTGCCCCTCGTCGGCCTGATGTGTATCCCGCCCGTGGACGAGGAGCCGGCCCTTCACTTTGCGCTCTTGAGAAAGATTGCCGAGCGCAATGGCCTTGAGCAGCTCAGCATGGGCATGTCGGGTGACTTCGAGACGGCCATCGAGCTTGGCGCCACACATGTTCGACTGGGCACCGCCGTGTTCGGCGCGCGGCCGGCACGCTAGTCACCGAGCGGTCGAATTTCGATCACGCTGTCCCGGTCGACTTCGGCCAGAATGTCGAGGAGATCCTGGCGGGCAAGTGCCACGCACCCCTCGGTGCCAGCAAAATCGTTCCGTGCCACATGGAGGAAAATGGCGCTGCCCCTGCCGGGCACGGGGGGGTCGTCATTGTATCCGAGTACCACGATCAGGTCGTAGACATGGTCGTCGCGCCACAGCTTTTCGTGGCGGGCTGCAAACGGCAGGTGCACCGCCCGATTGTACAACGCATGGCCCGGGTCATCGCACCAGCCGTGGGCCGGCGTGATCGCTTCGCGCGGCAGTGCGGTTTCCGGGCGCTCCAGACGGTCCGGGCGATAATAGACGCGGCGCAGCACGAACCGGCCGACCGGCGTCTTGAGATCCCCTTCCCGCTTGTCGGTGGTCACGCCCGCCTTGCCGAGGGCGCAAGGATATTCCCGTCTTCGAAAGCGCAGCCGGCCGCGATGCGGCGGCGACGGGTCGGGGCGGACAATCAGATCGACGCGCCGGGTCACAGGT